>DATKLQ010000001.1:0-6583 GCA_035542335.1 Ignavibacteriaceae bacterium
GGAACAAAAAAATTACCGAGCGCTTTAATATATTTTGTTCAGCTTTAAGGATTTTTGCCAATTCGAGCACGGCGCCGACGCCGATTGCATTGTCGAGAACTCCGTTATATATGGAGTCGCCTTTTACTGCCGTTCCGGTTCCCAGATGATCGTAATGTGCACTTACCAAAAGGTATGTATCCTTCAAAACAGGATCATTTCCTTCTATCATCCCGATTATATTTCTTGAAATAAATTCTCTTTCCCTGAATGCCCCGCTGAAAGAGAGCTTAACATTAAGAGGAAAGCTTTTCATACTGCCGCTGTTATGCATTTTTAATATTTCGCCGAATGCAACGCCGGTCCCGGAAAATAAATCTTCGGCTTTTTTAGGATTGAGCAATAAGCTCAGGTTATTTGTAACGTTATAAGGCAGAATGACATTTTCGAAGGCAAACTGTTTCCTAAAATACACCCAGTCGGAATCGGTCCAGTTCTGCTTGAGGGGAATAATGATGCTTCCGCTTGCGCCTCTCGATATTGCCAATCTCTGCTTTGATTCGGGCAGGCTATAGATCGATTCATCTTCTCCTTTAAAATAACGGGGATCATTCGATACCGGTTCGCCGGAAATCATTACGGCAATTTTACCTTCCACATCCACGGACTGATAATCATTATAATCAAATTCAGGCGCGATTATTCCATAACCGACGAAGACAAGAGGAATCGGATTTGGTATAAATGTCTGCTGCCCGGTATAATAGAGAAGATAGTCTTCATTTAATTTTAATTCATCTGATTTTTTTTCCGCATATAATGTTAACTTGGAATTTTTCAGAGGAGTGCTCCCGATTAAAGGAATTTCCTGGTAAAAAGAATTATTGACCGCAGGTTTGATCCCGGTTTTTTCCAGTTCATTTTTAATATAAACAGCAGCTTTCATTTCCCCTTCGGATCCGGTCCCCCTTCCCATTAATGAATCATTCCCGAGAACCGACAGATGCTTTTCCAGTTCGGTTTTTGAAAATAAACCGGCAGCGGGACTGCTCCGGTTCTGAGCCGGCAATTGGGTAAGGACGAGAGGTGCTAAAAGAAGGAAGTATCTTATCAAATTAAAATTATCCCTAAATTGTTTTATTCCGGTAGAAATTTAAGCAAATAACAAGATGCTATACTAAATTAAAATTTTCCTGCAAACTTTTAAAGTTGATAAATAATTACTCATTTTGTTTTCTCTCGTTACTCTATTATTAAATTATTATCATTAAGAATTGCAGGATATAAATATTTCAAGCTTAAGATTATCTTTTCTCTTTTGAAGATCTTTGACGGGGGCATTTAAGCTTTTATTTTATTTTTTGTATTTTAAAATATTAGATCTTTCCTTCTATGATCTAAGAGAAAATTCGTTTAATTATTTTGTAATGCAAAAAGCTAATAAATATAAAAAATATTTTTCGAGACTTATTTTCTCAGCCTACCTGCTCTACACGGTTCTGAATATTCTTCATTACCATAAGATCGATCTGCTTCCCGAAGACCAGCTAAAAACCGGGAATGAATCTTCAAAAAGCAGCCCCGATCTTTATTATTTAGATCTTAATATCGTTTGTAAATTCCAAAATACTTTCACTTCAATACAGACTGCAGTATATTTTAGTGATTGCGCCGTTTTAATAAATAATGAGCCGGAAAGATTTCATTTTAATCATAAACTCCGCTCAATTTATCTAAATAATTTTCCAGAGAACAATCCGTTAAGAGCCCCTCCGTCCCGCTCCTTTCTTTCATAAAAGTTAAAAAGTCCGTTTTTATTTTCCCTTTAAATTTAGAAAATAAAAGAAGGAGTTCGGTATGAATTCTATTCGAGTTTTTATAATTATTTCATTAATAACGTTTTCGCAATTAATAAATGGACAATCAAACGTTAATCCGAATATCAGCGCAATCGGGACATTTAATATCAATACAAATTTTACAAAAGGATCGGATCAATTCGGAAAATTAAATTTCGAAACCCCCGATCTTGAATTGTTTGTAGACGGGTATTTGAATCCTTATTCAAGGGCTGCAATGAACATTGCGTTCGAAGAAGGAAAATTTAATGCGGAAGAAATTTATGCCGAAGTCCTTCGCGGACTGCCTTTAGATCTTCAGATAAAAGCCGGAAAATATCTGGCAGGTTTCGGCAAGATAAATACAGTTCATCCGCATGCCTGGCCTTTCCTGAACAGACCTTTGTTCCACCAGGTTTATTTCGGCGAGGAAGGATTTAATGATATTGGGTTTGATGTCAGCTTTATCCTGCCCGTTGAAGCAGTTTATTCTTCAATTGATATCGGTATTTATAAAGGGGATGCGATCGGTAAAACCGAGGCGCCGGATCCGGAAAGCGAAGAAAGCATTCAAGAACTGCGCGGAATAAATCCTGTAACCGTTGGGAGGTTTTCAATGTTCTACGATCTTAGCGATTATAGTAACCTTGAAATCGGATTGAGCGGAGCATACGGGCTGCATGCCAAAGCTAATCTTAATTTGCCGGGCGACTCAGCAGCAGCTACCTCCTTAAAAAATCTTTATTTCACATACGGAGGGCTGGATTTTAAATTCAAATATAAACCCGACGGCTACACTTCTTTTACAATCCAAGGCGAAACATTATTGAATAACCGATCAGTCATAAGGGACAATGGCATCGGTATAAATATTGAAAAGCAAGCTTCGGAAAAGATTACAACATTCGGAAGCTTCATTTACTGCGATTACCAGTTTCTGAAACAATTCAGCATAGGTGCTATGTATGATTTCACATATGGGATAATTGGAGATGCACCCGGAACAAATACCCTTTCCAATGATGATAAAAATACTACAACCGGTATTTCCGGTTTTGCCGGCTTTTACCCTGTTGAAGAAACGCTTGCTCTCCGTGTAGGTATTCAGCATCTCTTTTTTAATTATAAAGACGGGAGAAGCAGAGACGGAGCAACGGAAGTCATGCTGCAGATGCTGTTCTCACTGGGTCCTCACAAAGCACATCAATTTTAAAGTATAAGAGGTTATAATGAAAAAAATAGTTTTGCTTTTTGCTTTTTTATTATTTGAAGGAACATCTTTCCCAGATGTAAAAGTTGTAGCAACAACAACTGTAATATATGATCTTGTAAAGCAGGTGGGCGGAGAGAAAGTAACAGTCGATTACCTTTGCCGGGGGGATCAGGATCCGCATTTTCTGGAAGTACTGCCCAGCTATATGCTTAAAATAAGAAAGGCGGATATTATGTTCGAGATTGGTCTGGGACTGGAGTTGTGGGCTCCGCAGCTAATCGACGGCTCAAGGAATTCGAACCTTAAGCTTATTGATCTATCCTCAGGCATTAATAAAAAAGATGTACCGGCCGGGAAAATAGATGCCAGCCAGGGGGATATTCATCCGTACGGCAATCCTCATTACTGGCTCGATCCTAATAACGCAAAGATAATGGCAAAAGAAATACTTGATGCTTTAGCAGATGCAGATGCCGATAATTTTAATTATTATAATTCAAATTACGAGAAATTTATAAGCAGGCTTGATGAGAAGATAAAGCAATGGGAAAGCCTGATGAGCAAAGTAAAAGGAAAGCCCGTCATCTTTTTCCATGCAAGCTGGGTTTATTTTGCAGATCATTTCGGGATTAAGATTGGAGGCTACGTTGAGCCGAAGCCGGGGATTCCGCCCACCCCTTCCCATAATGCGGAAGTAATTAATCTTATCAAAAAAAATAATATCAAATTTATAGTGATGGAGAATTTTTACAGCGATAATGCCCCGAGGCAAATAGCATCTGCAACGAATGTAAAAATTATTAAAGTAGCTGTTGCTCCTTTTGGAATGGAGAAGATTAATAATTATATCGATATGATGGATTATATAATAAATAAATTTTCGGAGAATATATAATGCCGGAAGATTTAATAAAATTATCGGGAGTTTCGATCGGCTACAAAAATAAAGTCATTCATTCAAATATTAATTTGAATATCGGGGAGAATGATTTTATAGGGCTGGTGGGCCCGAACGGATCTGGAAAAACAACTTTTCTCAGAACCCTGCTCGGCACTTTAAAGCCTCTTTCAGGCACAATTGAAAAAAATAATGTAAGGTTCGGCTACGTCCCGCAGCGCGACACCGTTCAGCCTCTTCTTCCTTATTCGGTTCTTGATGTGGTTATGATGGGAAGATACTCTTTAAAAGGAGTACTCGGAAAAATCAATAAAGATGACGAAGCAACTGCCGAAGAAAGCCTTAAAAGGGTCGGAATTTTTTCATTAAGATTTATGAATTACAACAGCCTTTCCGGCGGGCAAAGGCAGAGGACATTGATTGCCAGGGCGCTTGCGGTAAATCCGAATGTTTTAATACTGGATGAGCCTACAAACGGAATGGACACTCCTTCACATTATTCGTTAATAAATTTAATTGAAGAGCTTCACGATACAAATAAATTAACCGTGCTGTTTGTTAGCCATTTGCTCAGCGACGTGGCAAACCTTGTAAAAGAAATAATTCTGTTTGAAAAGGATAATTTTCAGATCGGTTATACCGACGAAATACTTTCGGAAGAGAATTTAAGCAAAACATACTCGGCACAGATTAAAATCAGCAGAATCGGCTCAGAATTTTTAATTACATCAAAACACCCGGGCAGCCATGGAGACAATTAATACACTCATAAATTTGTTCCCTTACGCTCTTATGGGAAGCGTTCTTGCCGGCATAATCTGCAGCTTCCTCGGAGTATTCGTGGTATCGCAGCGTGCTGTTTTTTTCGGCGCATCGCTTACGCAGGTTTCAATTGCCGGGGTGGCTTTTGCATTTCTGCACCTTGTAAACCTGGAAGGACTCGCCGGCTCGGTTTTCCTCACCAAAATCATCGGCGCTTCTTTCCTCCACGAATTCGAGCATACATTTTTCTCCCTTCTCTTCTCATTGATTGCCGTTCTGATCTTTTCTCAAAGCTACCGGCAAAGATTGATTACACGGGATGGACTTCTGGGAATTATTTTTGTTCTGGCAATAGCTTTAAGGATAATGTTCATCCAAAAAAGTCCTGTAGCCGAGATTTCAGAGATTGAGGCGATAATGAAGGGGGATATTCTCTTTATCGGGGCAAATGAATTCTACACAATGCTTGTTGTGCTCTTCATAGTATTTTTAATTTTCGGAATATTCAGCAGGCAGCTTAAATTCGTAACGTTCGACGCCGAGACTGCTTTGGCGCATGGAGTTAATTCTAGGTTCTGGCTTTTATTTTTTTATTTGACTGTGGGTGTGGGTATTTCACTCACTACAAGATTTGTAGGCGATGTATTTACTTTCGCCTACCTGATACTGCCTTCTTCAACAGGCTTGTTATTGGGAAAAAAAGTAATTCATGTCTTTATTATTGCGGTTATAGTAGGAGCTGTTATTCCTCCAATTTCAATCTGGCTTGCATTTATTCTTGATTTCTCAAGCGGTCCTGCAGCGGTGGTGCTCTCATTTCTAGTTTTTATTTCGGTATATGGAATAAAAAAATTTGCCGGGTAAAAAATTTTTTTCTCAAACAGGATTAATCTGCTATTATCCTATAATTTAAAGAGAGAAAAGGAGTAAGTCTGTAAATTCCATAAATCCGGATAGGGATAAAGTTTATTAAAGCTAATTCAGCAGTTCCCGGTTTTTATTTTATTTTAGAGGTTTAACTGCCAGCACGGTCACACTTTTTACTCCAAAATCTTTGCCGGCATTCCGAGCAGACTTCGATAAAAATTCGCATACAGTGTTTTCTCTCATCTTTTTAATAATCAAACCGGATTCTTCAATGATGTTCTTAAAGTAATCGACCTGGCGCCGCCGGTTATTAGATGCAGTTACTCGCACTTTATAAAGGAAAAATCCTTTAAAACAACTTATTTATCTTTATCAAGGATTAAGATGAAAGTTAAATCTAATCATTACTCTTAATTCATCAGCATTTTAATATGCTGATTACAATGAACATCTAGAAAGTAAGCACTTTATCTGCATCTATCGTCAATTTGGTAAGCTCAACCATATTGCTTATTTCCGTACCATCAATGAGCTGAAGATTTTTGACTCCTCTAGCCTCGGAACAAGTGCCGCATGCTTTGACTTTCCCGCCATTATTCAAGACAGCTTTAAGCATTCTTTCTATATTATAATAACCTTGAGGGGTATTTTGATCGGGCAATGCACATGTAACTGCATCAGCCATAAGAAAAATATTTATCTCGTTTTCCGGATATTGTTTTTGCATAGCCATTGCCATTCTTAAGCCGTTATATGCTTTTTCAGTTCCGTAAGGAGCATCATTAATTATGAATAGTATTTTCATTTTTTCCCTTTTATATTTTTTATTCCTGATGATTAGATCCCTTAACGGAGCATTAAGTGTCCCCCTTCTTTCTTATCCGCCATCAGCCACAAATAAGAAACGGCGAAAGTTCACTCCCCAGCTTATTTGCTGCTGTGAGAATTCCTCCCCAAGTATTACCACATGTTTATTCATATATTCAATTTTTCTCTTTGTTATTTTGAAATTTAATTTAGTTCTCA
>DATKLQ010000002.1:0-9757 GCA_035542335.1 Ignavibacteriaceae bacterium
TTATCGGCTGTTTATTTTCGAGTTACAATAGTTCTATTAGGGGATTTTATTAATCGTTCTGCAATAGGCAGACTGTTAATCCCTAACCTGTCTGATTTTATCGGTCAGGGAAAGAGGGATAATCAATTTTTACTGAAATCAAAGGAGGAAGAAATGAAAAAGCTTTCATATACTCTTTCATTATTTGCTTTTACGTTCTTTTTTATTTTCGGAGTTGCACTTAAAGCACAAGGTGTAGAATCTTGGAATTTTGAAGACAAAGTCATTGGTGATTCCTTGCCTACCATTGGCTGGAGTGCTTCAGACATTCAAGCCAAGATAGCTGACGATCCGGTTACTCCTGGCAATAATGTTCTGCAAAATACCATCCACAATTATAATGCAGCACCTGTTCTTATGGCGGTTCTTCCTGCAGGCAAAACTCTTGCTGATTATAATACTTTCACCTTTAAAGGCTACTTTGCGCAGGGTGATGTTGGCTATAAGCATATTATAGTGATGGCTTATCAAAATTTGCCGACAGGACAGGCTTATAATGTGGATTCTGTTAAAATCGGCGACTTCAATCGTGCTCAGATGGGATCAACTGAATGGGAAAATATCACTATTGATATTACCAATACCATGGATCTTAGTGATACCATCTATCTTGCGTTTGGTATAAACTGTGCAGGCACCGGAGATGTAGGTGGCACAGGGGTTGAAACTATCTGGTATGCTGATGATATTGCGATTAGTAATGTAGCACCACCAGCAGAATTTAATATAGTTGTTGACGGACAAAAGGATGATTGGTACAATAGTTTAACCGGACCCGATGACGGTTACCTGCAGCTTCATTTCTACCATGGTAATAATAATGGTGTGGCAACAAATGATGCGGATTTATCTGCAAAAATGTGGGCAGCCTGGGATTCAACTTGGTTTTACTTCTATACCGAAGTAAAGGATGACACCATTTCCGGCAGCGGTACAACATCTTACAATAATGATGGTTTGGAATTAAAGATCGATCCCAAACCCCTGCAAAATACTACCCTAACGAATAATACTATCTTTCCACCAAATTTAACGATTCTTGGCGGAACTAATTCCGATAGCTTGAATAATATACCGGATAGTATGAAACAATGGGCACGCAGAATTACACCAGACGGTTATGCACTTGAACTTGCAATTAAATGGGATACTCTCCACATTGCAGGTGAAAAAATTGATGTTGCTGTTGACAGCACATTTGGTTTGGCTATTAACATCCATGATAATGATAAATTAGTAGGCGGTTCACGTGTTGCAACGGTTCAGTGGGCCGCTGTAATGAACGACAATGTTTGGAATACGCCAACTTCACTGGGAACAGCTAAGTTTCTAGCGGATCATAAAATACAATTTATTCCTAAAAATACTATATCCGGTGTTGAGAATAAATTGCCCTATGATGCAACTCCTTTTGCTATAGTTGTAGATGGACAGAAAGATTGGGTTTTTTCTGCATTAGAAACACCCTCTGCCCAGGGGCCTAATAACGGTTATTTACGATTTAGACCATGGAATTCTAACGATAATGGTACTCCGGTTAACAATGCTGATCTATCAAGCAGTATCAATGCAATGTGGGATGATCAGTGGCTGTATCTGTATTCCGATGTAACCGATGATACTGTCTCCGATGGTGGAGCAGCTAATCCATGGGAAGTCGATAATTTCGAGTTGAAGGTTGATCCGCAGCCGACAGATAGTACCCAACAACAACCAGCACTTTGGGATACCCGTATTACTGCACCTGGAATGTCGCCGGGCGATAGTTTGAACAATGTTGCAGATTCGCTTAAGAAGTACGTACGCAGGCTTAGAACCGGAGGATATGCATTTGAAATAGCTGTTAAATGGTCTGCTATCAAGAGCAGTACTGGCGAGAAGGTTTCGGTGGGTGTTGACAGTGTTTTTGGGATGGCTATTAACCAGCATGATAATGACGGTAATGGACGCCAGGCTACTGAAATGTGGGGAGCTGTTATGCTTGATGCAGCCTGGAATAATGCTAAGTACCTGGGTACCGTTAAGTTTCTGCCTAATTACAGACTGCAGTTCATTCCGGAAAATAATATGACACATTTCAGAAATAATTTACCGTATGATGGAGTTAAACCGGTGGATGTAGAAAATGGTCCTTCTGCAGTACCGGCCAGCTATGCTTTGGGCCAGAATTATCCCAATCCGTTCAACCCTGCTACAACAATACAATTCTCATTGCCTGAAAATAGCAATATTCGACTTGTATTGTATGATATCTTAGGCAGGGAAGTAAAAGTAATTGCAAAGGGAGAATATAAGCCGGGAAATTATAAGGTTATGCTGGATGCTTCTAATCTTGCCTCCGGAGTATATTTCTATAGGCTGGAAACAAATAATTTTGTCAGTGCTAAGAAATTAATGCTCATGAAATAAAGTTGTAAACTTATAGATCCCGTAACAAGCTATAAGCTGGAGGGGAACCTGATAACCGGGCAAAAGCGGTGACAGGTTCCCCGATTTTTTTTCATATATTAAAAATCTGATATATAAACAGAGGGGATATGAAAACAACTGCTTTAGTTTTGTTCTTAAGTTTTTCATTAGCCTTTTTAATAAATTCAGATTCTTCCTTCCTTATAGATTAGAAATTAATGATCCGATATTTACGGATACTCTTTATTCCAATGAATTTAAAGTGGTTGAAAGTTTCTAAAATCTTGTAGCACATTCAAATATGCTTTATTCCGAGATAAAAAACTCACCTCTATTTAAATAAGTTATTAGAACCTGATTTTCGTTAAATAAAAGGACAAGAATTTTTGTGGGGAGAAAATGAATATGTTATCAAATCTCGAATTAAGTTATATTATATACCTTTATATTAGATTATATGAACTAAGACGGAAAAGTAAGGTAGTGCATAATTAAATAGCTGAAGCCTTACCTAATCCCTTTAATTAAATCTTATTATTTTCTTAATGCCACAATTTCCTTTTTAGAATAAATGAATAAAGTAAATGAAAAATCATCAGTCGGGGGAAAAAAATTAAGAAGCGCCGGATGGTTCGGCAGTAATGATAAAATGGGATTCGTTCACCGTTCCTGGCTGCGCAACCAGGGATACCCCGATGATCATTTCAGAGGTAAGCCTGTCATCGGAATCTGCAATACATGGTCCGAGCTTACTCCGTGCAACGGTCATTTGAGGGATTTTGCCGAAATAGTTAAAAGAGGAGTACTTGAAGCAGGCGGATTTCCGCTGGAATTTCCTGTTATGTCCCTGGGTGAAACTATTATGCGCCCCACTACAATGCTGTTCCGCAACCTTGCCAGCATGGACGTTGAGGAATCTATCCGGGCAAATCCTATCGACGGCGTCGTTCTTCTCACCGGATGCGATAAGACTACACCTTCAACTTTGATGGGTGCCTGCAGCGTAGATCTGCCGACAATAGTTGTTCCGGGCGGACCGATGCTTACCGGCAGATTTAAAGGTGAAGTGATTGGTTCAGGCTCATTCAATTGGATGATCAAGCATAAGCAGAAAACAAATGAGCTCTCCGAAGAAGACCTCTTGGAAGCTGAAGTATGCGCCGCAAGGAGTGCCGGCCATTGCAATACGATGGGAACTGCATCAACAATGGCAACTATGGTAGAAGCATTAGGGCTAACACTGCCGGGTTTTTCTTCAATACCCGCGGTTGATTCGAGAAAGAAAGTTTTAACTCAACTTTCAGGAAGACGAATAGTTGAAATGGTTAAAGAAGATTTGACCCTATCTAAGATTTTAACAAGGAAAGCATTTGAGAATTCTATTGTTGTAAATGCAGCCGTCGGAGGTTCTACTAATCTAATAATTCATCTGATTGCAATTGCCCGGAGAATCGGAGTAAAGCTGGAACTTGAAGATTTCGATAAGTTAGGAAGCAAAATCCCGCTGCTTGTAAATTTAATGCCCTCAGGAAAATATTTAATGGAAGATTTTTTCTATGCCGGAGGCTTGCCTGTCGTGCTTAAAGAACTTAAAGATCTTCTTCATCACGATGCACTTACAATTAACGGAAAATCTTTGGTTGAAAACAGCAGCAAAGCTGCATGTACAAACAGTGATGTAATTGCTTCTATCGAAAAACCTTTTCAAACTGAAGCCGGTATCGCTGTATTAAAGGGAAACTTGTGCGAGAATGGTGCGGTGATAAAACCCTCCGCAGCAACTCCCCGATTAATGAAGCATAAAGGAAAAGCCGTGGTGTTCGAAAGCATGGAAGATTATCATCTGAGAATTGACGATCCCGATCTTGACATAGATGAAAATTCGGTTATCGTTCTTAAAGGAGTCGGGCCGAAAGGATACCCGGGTATGCCGGAAGTGGGAAATGTAGATCTCCCTGAAAAATTAATACGGAAGGGAGTAAAAGATATGGTTAGAATATCTGACGGGAGAATGAGCGGAACTGCTTACGGAACGGTAGTTCTGCATATCTCGCCTGAATCATCAATCGGCGGAACTCTTGCATTGGTGAAAAATGGCGACATTATTGAGCTCGATGTAGAAAAAAGAAAGCTTTATTTAGATGTTCCGGAAAATGAGCTGAAAAAACGGAGAACCGAATGGCAGCCGCCGGCTCCTTTGACGGAAAGAGGTTATGTCCGTATTTATCTCGACCATGTTGAACAGGCTGACAAAGGGGCAGATTTGGATATCCTTGTGGGAAATTCCGGTTCTGTAGTTACCAGGGATTTGCACTAGTTTTATTTTTTTGAAAACTTGCCAAAAAATTGCTCTTGTAATAAATACTTAGTGCGGTAATTTCAGCTGCAGCTGAGAGTCAATCTTTATTGTTTCTTCTTCTTATTATTTTTTATGTATTTATTAATACTGCTCCTCTTTTCGATTGTATTTATAGTCTTTTTCTCTACACGCTTTGTACCTCTGCAGCCGTTTTTACTTTTCTTTTGTATTAAGTAATTATATGAATTAATAATAATGAAATTATATAAAACGAGAACCGATATTCTAATTGAAAATGAAAAACAATTCTTTCTTCTGAATAATGAGCAGTGGGATTCCTTTATTAACAATGACAACCTGCTTCAGAAGATGAAGAAAATTGTGCGATCAGCCAATCCGGTTGAAATCGACTTTAAAAAGTTTGAAAAGCAGTTGGAAGCTCCTGTTCAATCCCAGGAACTCTGGGCAGCGGGTGTAACTTACCTGAGAAGCAAAATAGAAAGGCAGGAAGAATCGAAAGAAGCCGGGGGCGGGAATTTTTACGCGCATGTATATGAAGCTGAGCGCCCGGAATTATTTTTTAAAGCCGCAAAACAACGAATAGCAAGTCCCGGGGGCAGAGTTAGAATTAGAAAAGATTCGGCATGGAATGTACCTGAACCTGAATTGACCCTTGTGATTTCTTCTTCGGGGAAAATAGTAGGTTATACAATCGGCAATGATATGAGCTCAAGGAGTATTGAAGGGGAAAATCCGCTTTACCTTCCCCAGGCAAAAATTTATGAAGGATGTGCTGCGCTCGGTCCGTGTATTTATGTACCCGGAGTACCGTTGCCGCTTGAAACGGATATCCGGCTTGAAATAAAAAGAGAAAAAAAAAGTGTTTTTTCGGGAAGCGTAAAAATAGGTCAGATAAAAAGAAAGTTTGAAGAACTGGTTTCATTTTTATACAGGGAATGTTCCTTTCCTCATGGAAGTCTCTTGATGACAGGAACAGGGATTGTACCGGCTAACGATTTTACCCTAATGAGTAAAGATGAAATCATAATTGAAATTGAACCAATTGGAATTTTAAAAAATATAGTAGAATAAAATGGAAATAACAGGATTAAATTTCATCGGGAATGATTTATCCGGGGAAGGAGATGAAATATTTCCTGCAATAAATCCGGCAAATGGTACAAAACTTTTACCGGGTTTTCATGATGCCGTATTGCAGGAAATAGATAAAGCAGCTTTTAAAGCGCATAACGCATTTCATACCTATTCTAAAAAAAACGGAAAAGAAAAGGCTGTATTCCTCGAAATAATTGCCCAAGAAATATTAAGTCTTGGCGATATCCTGATTGAAAGATGCCATGAGGAAACCGGTCTGCCAAAAACAAGAGTAGTTAGCGAAAGAGGCAGAACTGTCAATCAGCTGAAATTGTTTGCAGAATTATTAAGAGACGGATCATGGGTCGAAGCACGTATAGACACAGCAATTCCTGAAAGGCAGCCGGTACCCAAACCCGATATCAGAAGCATGTATAAGCCGCTGGGCCCGGCCGGAATCTTCGGCGCAAGCAACT
The DNA here is from genome assembly GCA_035542335.1 of Ignavibacteriaceae bacterium. Classification (GTDB taxonomy): domain Bacteria; phylum Bacteroidota; class Ignavibacteria; order Ignavibacteriales; family Ignavibacteriaceae; genus DATKLQ01. Next base: position 6,319 of record DATKLQ010000002.1, read on the forward strand.
TCCCTTTGGCTTTTTCGGTTGCCGGAGGCGATACGGCTTCTGCATTAGCTGCCGGATGTACTGTAATATTTAAAGCTCACCCCTCACATCCCGGAACCTGCGAACTGACAGCATCTGCAATTATTAATGCAGTTAAGAAATCCGGTATGCCCGACGGAACGTTTTCAATGGTGCATGGACAATCAAACAATCCAGGTATGGCTATAGTAAAACATCCTTTAATTAAAGCTATCGGCTTTACCGGCTCTTTTAAGGGAGGCAAAGCAATTTTTGATGCCGCTGCGAAAAGAGTTGAACCCATTCCGGTCTATGCTGAAATGGGAAGTACAAATCCGGTTTTTATTCTGCCCGGCGCATTGAAAGAACGCAAAGGTGAAATCGCAAAAGGCTTAACAGACTCCGTTATCTTAGGAACCGGACAATTCTGCACCAACCCCGGACTTGTCTTTTATGAGGATTCCGAGGATTCATTTAAGTTCCTAAATGCTGCCGCTGAAAATATCAAAAATTCATCGGCAGGTGTTATGCTGAGCTCCGGAATCCAGGCTTCTTACCGGGATGGTATTAAAAATATTTTAAATCAAAAAGGAATTGAATTAATTGCAGAAGGAAAATCCTCAGGAATAAACTGCGAAGGAATAAGCTGCCTGCTCGGAACAACTGCAGACGTATTTTTGTCGGACGATCTTTTTGAGGAGGAAATTTTCGGTCCGTCAACTTTGGCTGTCAAAACAAGAAATAAGGCTCAATTGTTGGAAGCAGCTCAAAGCCTGAGCGGTCATTTAACGGCAACTATTCATGCATCTCATGAAGATCTAATTGATTATAAGGATTTAATTGAAGTTCTTGAAGGAAAAGCCGGAAGATTAATTATTAATGGGTATCCGACTGGCGTAGAAGTTTGTCATTCGATGATGCACGGGGGCCCGTTCCCGGCAACGACCGACAGCCGCAGCACTTCCGTCGGAACCTTGGCTATTAATCGCTTTGTACGCCCTGTATGCTTCCAGAATTTTTCAGATGAGCTTTTACCCCATGAATTGAAAAATGGAAATCCCCTGAAGATATGGAGATTAGTAAACGGGGAGAGAACCAGGGATAAAGTAAGCTAATTAATTCATTATAAAAGAGTAATAGCGGTCTTTTATCTAAACTAAAAAAATTATCCGCTATTACAGAAATTTAAAGTAATAAAGAAGTGGCTGAAATTTTTAGCTTCTGAAGTAATTTTTTCTTCTTTTTATTTCCCGAAAAACAAATTTATTTAAATCTTACAGGCTGTTTAATTAATTAATACGGTTTAATTTTTACGGGGGAAAGTCATAATAAAAAAGGTTTTATAATGATAAACATTCTTTTCGATAAAAAAATAATAAGCATAACTTCTTTTCTTTTCCTCACCATATTTAGTTCATTTTCTTTTGGACAGCAGAATAAAGTGAACGGGAATTTAATTCAATTCAGCAGCAACGGAGCCTGGTGCTGGTACCAGGATGAAAGAAGAACTACCCTAATCCTTTTAATCCGTCAACTAATATTCATTATTCAATTCCTGTAAAAGGTTTTGTCAATCTCGAAGTCTACGACATTATGGGGAATAAAATCGGCACACTAGTAAATGAGGATAAAGCTCCCGGAAACTTTACCGTTCATTTTGACGGTTCAAATTTATCCAGCGGAATTTATTATTACAGGATTAAAGCCGGTAAATTTTTGAAAGCTGGTAAAATGCTTCTGCTTAAATAATGTTCATAAAGATAACATCTTTTTAAAAAGATGTCATCTTTATGCATGATTAGTATCGGCTCATGCGCTCTGCACTTTGCGCTTTGCGGGTAAATACCGACTTAATCTTCCGTATTCCATTCCTTTTTCAAAATGGCTTAATCAATCGGTGCTTCTTAATTGTTGAAAGAGGCTCTAAAAGTTTATAAGTTCATTTAATCAAAATCTAAAAAATTAAAAACGGATGAAAAAATGGCCGATGTGCTGTTAAAAAATATTTCAAAAGTGTACGAAGGGGGAAATGTTGCAGCCAAAGATATAAACATCGAGGTGAAAGATAAGGAATTCGTAGTCCTGGTTGGTCCGTCCGGCTGCGGGAAATCAACTACACTAAGAATGATTGCGGGCTTGGAAGAAATTTCATCGGGAGATCTTTATATAGACGGAAAAAGAGTAAACGATATTTCCCCGAAAGACAGGGATATTGCAATGGTATTTCAAAATTATGCGCTATATCCGCATATGACGGTTTTTGAAAATATGGCATTCGGATTAAAGCTTAGAAAATTTAATAAGGAAGAGATTAGAAAACGCGTTGCTGAAGCAGCAAAAATTCTGGATCTCGAGCAGTATATGGATCGCAAGCCTAAAGCTCTTTCAGGCGGACAGCGGCAGAGAGTTGCGGTAGGCAGGGCGATAGTCCGCAACCCTAAAGTATTCCTTTTTGATGAACCCCTAAGCAACCTTGATGCAAAACTGCGAGTACAGATGAGGACCGAGATTTCCAGGATTCATCAAAGGCTCGGGGCAACAATGATTTATGTTACGCATGATCAAACCGAAGCTATGACTATGGGGGACAAGATTGTTATCATGAAAGATGGAATTATACACCAGATAGATAATCCTTTAAATCTTTATAATTATCCTGCCAATAAATTTGTTGCCGGATTTATAGGAAGCCCTTCCATGAACTTCATTGAAGGGAAGATCATTCAGAATGCGGATATGAATTTTATCAGCAGCGGCGGAAACATTAATTTTAAGCTGGATGCCGGAAATAATAAAATAAAAAATTATTTGAATAAAAAAGTATGGCTTGGAATAAGGCCTGAAGATATTTATGATGCCGGCAGCCTAGTTAATAAAGGAGACTATTCTAACCTGGAAGTATCTCTTGAAGTCGTTGAGCCGATGGGGAATGAGATATTCTTATATTTTATGATTGAAGGAGTGCAATTCGTAGCCAGAATCCCGGCGAGAGAAAAGCCGCAGGCCGGGACAAAAAGAAATTTATTATTTGACGTAAACAAACTCCATTTTTTTGATTACGAATCTGAAAATGCAATCCGGTAATTTTTAATATCCTGTAGAGACGCATGGCCGTGCGTCTCTATGCCAACTCTTGCCATATGTTTTATGCCACTCTTTATCTTATCAATAATATTTATCAATTTTATAAAAAAACGGACAGGGAAATTTGATAAATTATTTCTTAATTTTATTTGAAATAATGGTATTAAATTTGGTTAATACGTTTCAAATTCAACAGCTTTTTCTTTAAGCCAATTGCAATTAAAAACAAAATATTTATTATTAATTTCTATTTTAACAGGCTTAATTATTCTTTCCTTTAAGAAAAATCCTGTAGAAACTCCTGCTGAAAATAATCCCGGCTACAGCGAGATGATTTCTAAATCTTTTTACTCCTCAT
>DATKLQ010000003.1:0-2555 GCA_035542335.1 Ignavibacteriaceae bacterium
GATTTAACCTGATTGGTTTCGCGTCAGCCGGGGAATTGACTGCCGAATATAAAAATCTTCTTGAATGGATTTCGAGAAAATATCATTCCGGAATGAAATACATGGAAAATAATCTTGAGAAAAAAAAAGATGTGAAGAAAATATTTCCGGATGCAAAAAGCATAATTTCACTCGGAATGAATTATTATATGCCTGGAGAATTTGAAAATGATAAATCGTCCGGGAAAATCTCGAGATATGCCTGGGGAAAGGATTATCATCTCGTTATTACTGAAAAGCTGGACAAAATGGTGAAGGATCTTATTCTTATCGATCCGGGATTTCGGTTTAAGTATTATGTCGATACCGGGCCTGTCATGGATAAAGCCTGGGCAGCAAAGTCAGGCATCGGCTGGATGGGAAAGCATACAAACATAATAAACAGGGAATACGGGAGCTGGTTTTTCATAGCAAATATGATCACAAATTTCGAATTCAATTATTCAATGCCGGCTGAGGATTCCTGTGGCTCCTGCACGGCATGCATAGATGCATGCCCTACAAATGCAATAGTGGATGAATATCTCCTCGATGCATCCAAATGCATTTCATATCTCACTATCGAAAATAAAAATGAGATACCGGAAAAATTCAAAGGAAAGATGGATAGCTGGATTTTCGGGTGCGATATCTGCCAGGATGTTTGTCCATGGAACAAAAAATTTGCAAGGGAAAGTTCGGCAGCTGAATTTTTTCCCGGGGAATTAAAAAAAGAAATTCCCTTTGAAGAGATTCTGCAGATGGGTGAATCTGAATTCCGGCATAAATTCAAGGAGAGCCCGGTAAAAAGGGCAAAGCTTTCAGGCCTTAAAAGGAATGCATCTTTTATAATAGAAAAATTTTGATTTCCGCTGAGAATTTACTGCTTTTGAATCCCATCGGTTTTTTAGTAATCTAATATTAATAAAAAGTTTAACGATTCATTTAGAAATCTTATTTTTGAAGAATTAAATTCAGGTTTATAAGGAGCAGTAATGTCTGATATTCAGAACAGCAATCATCATAAAGTTGTAATAATCGGATCGGGGCCTGCAGGGCTGACTGCGGCGCTTTATAACGCCAGGGCAAATCTTGCTCCCGTGATTTATGAAGGACTGCAGCCCGGCGGACAATTAACCATAACAACCGAAGTGGAAAATTATCCCGGGTTTGAGCACGGCATTAATGGCCCGGAATTAATGGATATTATGCGAAAGCAGGCTCAGCGCTTCGGAGCAAAATCCTTTTACAAGGAAATTACCGAAGTTGATTTCTCAAAAAGACCCTTTACATTAAAATCTTACGATGAGGTTATTTATGCAGATGCAGTAATCATATCTACGGGAGCATCTGCGAAATTGTTAGGATTGGAAACCGAGAAAAAGTTTATGGGGTACGGAGTATCTGCCTGCGCTACCTGCGACGGTTTCTTTTTTAAAAATCAAAAAGTGCGGGTAATAGGAGGCGGCGATACTGCAATGGAAGAAGCCAACTATTTAACAAAGTTTGCTTCCGAAGTTATCGTTATTCACAGGCGTGATGAATTTAGAGCCTCTAAAATTATGCTGGACCGTGCGAAGAAGAATCCTAAAATTAAATTTATGACCAATAAAGTGGTGAAAGAAATACTCGGCAATGAAGAGAACGGCAGGAAGACAATGACGGGCGCAGTTATTCAGGATACAAAAACTTTATCTTCCGAAAAGTTGGATGCAGACGGCTTGTTTGTTGCAATCGGTCATAAACCGAATACCGAATTATTTAAAGGCATACTAGATATGGATGAAATAGGATACCTGAAAATTAATCCGGGCACTACTAAGACAAATATTGAAGGAGTATTTGCTGCCGGGGATGTAGCAGATAAATCTTATCGCCAGGCCGTTACTGCCGCCGGTTCCGGCTGCATGGCCGCAATTGATGCAGAAAGATGGCTGGCAGATCAGGAAGAGTAAAAGGGAGAGAGTAAGTACAGGTTCAAGTTCAGGTTCAAGTTCAAGAAGTAAACTTACACTTGAAACTTCTTGAACCTGCCTGCGGCAGGCAGGCTTAAAACTTCTTGAACCTGCCTGCGGCAAGGCAGGCTTGAACTTACACATGAACTTTTCTAGACATTCTTCTCTAGTTTTCTGGTTATAATATTTGCGATAATGAAGCCTATCCCGGTAAACACAAATAGAAACAGGGGGACCCAATAATCTTCCATTGTATTATCCTGAAGTATTAATCCGATACCTAATCCCAAGCCGAAAGCCGTAATTATTATTCCGAATTTCAGCAGTACAAAAGGATCCTTCTTCCTTGCATAAAGCTCTTTGATTGCCTGGGCTTCCATTCCTTTTTCAATCAAGAGCTGCTTTTCCCTGGATCTGAAATAAAAGAAAGTAACAAGTATTAAACCGATTACAAGGAAGAAAATTATCGGTATAAAAACAGCAATTACTTCTGCAGCCATATTTTCACCTATTTTTTATAAGAAATGATTTTTTTTGTTAAAAACTTTATGTCCCGATATTTGTAAGTTATGACTAAAGACT
>DATKLQ010000004.1:0-3867 GCA_035542335.1 Ignavibacteriaceae bacterium
CGTCATAATAGTTAATAAGATTCCTGATGATTCTGTTTTGTTCGGATTTATCCTTTAAATAAACATAAGCTTTAGAGATAGCCTCATTGAACCTATCCTGTGAAAAAGGTTTTAAGAGATAATCGACTGCATTTACCTCAAATGCCTTCAGTGCATATTGATCAAATGCAGTTGAGAAGATTATAGAGGGAGGATCATCGAGTAGCTCCAGCATCTCAAAGCCGTTAATCTTCGGCATCTGGATATCCAGGAAAACAAGATCAGGCTTCAGCTCATTAATTGCCTTAATTCCTTCAAACCCGTTCGAGCATTCGGCTGCAACCTCAATAAGAGGATGTTCTTTTAAATAATTTTTTGTTATTTCCCTTGCGAGCTTTTCGTCATCTATAATTATAGCTTTCAGTTTCATGTCAGATCTTCACCCGGAATTTTCTGTACCTGTAGTTAATATTGAATATAAATTTTAAGTATTGCAAGGTATAAACAAAATAATACGGAAAATATTGTTTTCCTTTTTCACTTGCATTAGATTATCCTGACCGTAGATTAGCTGAAGCCGGGAGCCGATATTTTTCAGGCCTGTCCCGGTTCCTTTGGAAGAGGAAGTCGTCGGATCATAATTATTTTCAATAATGATTTTCGTAAACTCATTCTCTTTCCTGCAGATTAACCTTAAAGTTACCTTTTCTAGAGTCTCATAAACAGCATGCTTTATAGCATTCTCGAACAGGGGCTGCAGGATCATATTCGGAACGAGGACATCTTTGCATTCCGGGCTGATTTCTTCTACGAATTCAAATTTATCTTCAAACCTGATCTTTTCGATATCAAGGTAAAGCCTCAGATTTTTAAGCTCTTCGCTTAATCTATTCTGCTGCTTTTCATTATTGGCAAGAGTATACCTGAGGAAATCAGCCAGCTTCAGGATCATGCTTTTGGCTTTCTCGGCGTCTATCATAGTGAGTGCGCTCATTGAATTAAGGCTGTTGAATATAAAATGAGGATTTATCTGAAACTTGAGCGATTTCAGCTCTGCCGCGGTAACAAGGTTTTTCAATTCCGATTCAGCCACTATTCTTTCCTGGAAGCCGGTGTAATAGATTACTATGTAGTAGAACGATGTTAGCAGGAAATAAAATAAAATTCCGATGACTATCCGCCAAGGAAGAGTTTCCAGGAAGAAGCTTGTGTAAGTTGCATCATCGCTTAGTACGCTTTTTACAATATAAAATCCGGCTGTAAGCCAGATTGCACATGCAACGATTCCGCCCAATCCATGTTTGAAAAAAATTCTTATTAATTCAAATTTTTCAAAAGGGATATAGCGGGCTGGGTACCAGAAGCTTAATCCCATACCGCATAGAAGCAGGTTGAATATTAAGCTGTCTGCAAGCGCAATTGTAAAGTTTATTCTTATAAAAAGAGTGAACAGCAGGATATCTATTACAGATAGAATAATCCAAAACAGAAAGTAAATATTGAAATTCCTGAAATTCTGGAGTATAGGATTCGAGATCATCTTTTTAAAATCTTGATTTTACTTCACCACCGCCGAAAATAGCAAGGCCTTTTATCACCAGTGTCCTGGATGTATCGATAGCCATATTCGGATCCCGTCTAATCTTATTAGAAAATCCTCCGAAGATTGGTGTCATATTCGAAATGACATGCCAGTCGTTAGGGACATAAATTTCGGAACCGCCGAAGATAAAGAGTGCATCGATTATATTCTCTCCTTCAGCAAGCTTGCATCCGGACAGGTCAATTTCCGATCCGCCGAATATTGAAGTGATATTGCCTCCTTTAAAATTATCGGAGGAAAAAACTTTCGTTCCTCCGCCGAAAACGGCAACGTCATCTATTGTATCCTTTTTAAAATACGATTCCTTAAAAGGTCCCGACGTGCCCCGTGATGAAAACCTATGTTTGGAAATTATATATATGCCGAGAAGGATTATTAAGACGGGGAAGATAACCCCGTGATTAATTTCCACATCGGGAAAGATGCGCGGTATCAAAAAAACCGTACCCACGGCAAAAAGAATCAATCCGAACAATTTATTGTGCGAATTAATTAAAATCAGCAGGCCGATTACAAGCAAAATAAAAGGCCAGGAGAAGAATATCCTAGCGACATCAAAATCTATATAATCAAGGGAGTGAAATAAGAATATACACCCTATAAAAATTATAATAAGTCCCAGGGTAACTCTTCTCCCTGCAGAGGTTCTATTTTCATTCATTTTTATTCTCCATTTAATTTATTGGTTCAAACATAGTTACGAAGAAAAGAATAATAAATAAAATTTCGGTGAAAGGCAGAAATCCGCCGATAAAAAACTGTTCTATTATGAATCGTTTTTTTTAAAGTTGACACCATGCCGGAGAGCAAGTCACGGAACTTATTGAATTAACACTATTTATTTATCCTGGGAAGGGCAGGCATTGGCATAAGGGTTGTAAATCAAGTTGTGAATCTGCAAAAAATGCAGAAAAAAACGAAAAATCAACTTTTTGCATATAAAAATTAACGGGACATATATGAAATCCAAAACTGCAAAAAAACATACGGTATCTGAAAAGATAAATGATTTTTTAAATGAAAATCTTGGGCTGCCTGCCGGTCAGAATGGACGTTTAAAAGCACATGTTCTGTTTTCTCTTCCAACAGGCTCATTTATTAAGGAGGCTTTGGATTTCAAATTTAATGACCCTGAAATAACCGAAATTACCCTGTGGAAGGTGGGTAACTGCAAATCTTCCGGGTAAAGATTATAGATACTCCTTGTTTGTTCTTTAAGCTGTTGTTTGATGATTAACCCGCAGCTTCTTTATTGAAGAAGGGCTTTTTGAGGTCCCGGGCTAAAATTCCACAAACAACAGCTCCTTTTTTTCTTCCTTATATTTATTGATAAAATTTTTTAATGATTGCTTCGGCCTTTTTATGTCCCAAGTCGGCTGCAGTCTGAAAATCTTCCAATGCCTCGATCTTTTCACCTAAATAAAATTTTGCCAGTGCTCTCTGAAAGAATCCTTCATCATCATAAAAGAAATACTTTAAATAGATATCAAAATCTTTTATGGATTTGATATAATCTTTGAGGTTTAAGAAAACAAAGCCCCTGTAATAATAGAGTTTGTAATTGGAAGTATCTTTCTCTATGGCATAGCTGAAATCTTCTAATGCCCCGGTATAATCCAAGTCGTATATTTTAGCTAATCCGGATTTAATATGGCTAAGCGGCTCCTCAGGTTCCTTGGGATTATTTATCTCGGGAATTGGTTCTTCAGGTTCAACGACAATTACCACCGGCTGTTCAGGCGGATTATAAGGCGGAGGCTCATAAGGAGGCGGCTCGGGCGGATAACAATCCGGCTGAGGCGGATTATAGTCAATTGGATCATTTGCAGGAGGATTGTTAGGCGGAGGATTGTAAACAGGCGGATTATAAGGCGGCGGATCATTCCGCTTAGGCAGTATAGGATCCGGAGCATAGCGCTCAGGCCTGTCTATTATGATCCCTGTATGCACTTTTCTTTCGTCATCCCCATTTGCCGTTTGATCATTATTCCCCGGTTGAACATTCCGGTCTCCCATATCATTCCTATCGGAATTTCTCCCTGTCCGATCCTTTTGCGAATAAAGTTCTGCCGAAAGAAATATTGATACAAGAATTAAGAACAGGAAATACTTGAATGAATGAATACTTTTCATAAAACCCCCGGATTTATATAGCTTTAAAGAAAAATTCATACCTTAAACAAACGACCGAATTAAAGGATTTTTATCATTCAATGTCCTTTTTTCTAAACTGTAGATGACCACTATTTTATAGATTACCTGCTTCTATAGGCGCGTATAATAAT
>DATKLQ010000005.1:0-6382 GCA_035542335.1 Ignavibacteriaceae bacterium
TCCGGATTAATTCCGCCCCCGTCATCGGAAACATTTATTATGATGTTATTTCCTTCCTGCTCTGCGGAAAGAATTATTGTGCCCACCGCGCTTTTACCCTTTGCTTTTCTCTCCTCGGGCGATTCAATCCCATGATCGATCGAATTCCGTATCAGGTGAACCAATGGATCGTTTATTTCTTCAATTAATGTTTTATCCAGCTCAGTCTCTTCTCCTTTTAGATTAAGCTTTATGTTCTTGCCTGCTTCTTTTGAAAGATCCCGGATTAAACGGGGAAACCTTGTAAATACCTTTCCTATTTTCACCATCCTGGTTTTCATTACTAAGAGCTGAAGCTCGTTCGTCATGAGATCTATTTGCTTAGCTGCCTCGGAGAGATCTTTATTCAGCTTAGTCCCTTCGAACTCATGAGCAAATTCAGAATATACCTGTGTAAGGCGGTTTCTCCCCAAAACAAGCTCGGAAGCTATATTAAGAAGCTGATCGAGCCTTTCAATATCAACCCTTATGCTGTTTTCTTCCTTATTCATTTTTTTACTGCTGTCCTCTTTGGCAGTCTCGGTGGCAGCCGCTTCGGCCTGAACTTCAGGGACAGCTTCCGTATCCTGCTGATCGGATGCTTTTTCTTCAGCTTTAATTTCTTTTTCGGGATTCTCCGTTACCGGCGGATTATCGCTTAACCCCTGGCCGTTCTCTTTATTCATATCCTCAATAATTTTATTGAGAACATCAATAGCCTTTGCAATATCGACATCTTCATTTAAGTCTGTTTCGACTGTGAAAACAAGCTCTTTTATTTTATCGAATGCGTTTAAAATACCATCCATGACCGATGAATTCAGCCTTGATTCTTTTTTCCTAAGCTTATTTAAGATATCCTCGCATTTGTGAGTAATCTTAGTTAGCTTATTTAATCCCAGGAATCCCGAGGTTCCTTTTATTGTATGAAATGAACGGAAAACCTGATTGAGCAGATCTGTATCATCAGGCTTGTTTTCCATTTCAACAAGATCTACGTCGAGTTTTTCGAGAATTTCTTTCGTTTCGATTAAAAAACTATCCAGAATTTCTTTCATTTCCGGATCATTGAGCATCGAGTAGCTGTCTTGCGTTTCCATCTTTTAAGAAAATAATTTATCTACTTCGGTTTGTGAAGTACTGTTATGGCTGGTGATAATCGAATCTGCCATTTCCTGTCTTTCAGGTGATTTGGTATAATCTGCATTCGCGTCGAATGAATGCTCGCTTGTCAGTTTAAGTTCAATGTTATCGAGATTGGCTTCAATTAAATTATTGTTTAGCGAAACTAGCTTCATCTGGACCGAACCGATCAAATGCTTCACTGCGGCTAGCTGCTGGGATGTAATATCCTGCACTTGGAGCGACATGGTTATATTATATGCGTCGGCTTTTATTTTCTGCAAAGATTCCCCGATTGTGTTCAGAGCAATTTTATTCTTTTCAAGTTTCTCGTATTCATTAAATAACTCTTCAATTTTACTATCGGCAGGAATGGCCGCCTTGATTTTTTGCAGAATTTCGGATTTCTTCTTATCCCGCTCCATCACTTTTTTAAGCATTTCCGCTGTATCGGAGATATCGGCCGACATCTTATCAACTATATCAAGAATTTCGGTAGTTGCAAGCTCGGTTGCTTCGGTAACTTTAGTAATTTGATTTGTTGCCTTTGGTATTTTACTATTGCTTTCTTCAATAGACTGGGTAAGATTATTAATCAAAGGAACTATTTCCTTCATAAAGTCGATAAGGCTTTGGATAATAGGAATAAGCTTAATTCCTTTACCGAAGACGATTTTCAATTCATCAAGTTTGCTGAACAGCTGGTTCATATTTTCGAAGGTTTTCATTTTCAAAATCTCTTTTAATTTGTTGATAAGATCTGTTCTATTTTTTCTTTAAGTACAGCAGGGGTAAAAGGTTTTATAATGTAATTATTCACCTTGGCCTGGAGCGCTTCCATTATATCTTCTTTAATTCCTCTTGTAGTTACCATAAGTATCGGGATTTTAGATAATTTTTCCGAACCTCTGATTGCCTTTACTAGCTCCAGTCCGGAAACGACGGGCATATTCCAATCGGTAATAATAAAATTAATTTGAGCGTCCCCGGAGAGCTTTTCAATGGCTTCTTTCCCGTCATTTGCTTCGACGAAATCATTATAACCCAAATTTTTAAGTGAATTTAAAACAATTCTTCTCATTGTAATCGAATCATCTACCACAAGAAATTTTAACATAAATATTTCCTTTAATTTATATACTTGGATACTTCGTACAGAATCTTTTTCGGATTAAAAGGTTTTAGCAGGTATGAATTTGCCCCGTAGTTCAATCCTTTCTCGATTTCTTCCTTGCCGCTGAGCGAAGAGAGAATAATAATCGGTATATCTCTGTATTCAGGGCTGCTTCTAATCGATTTAATTAATTCAAATCCGTCTACATTCGGCATATTTAAATCCGTTATTATGAGATTGACCGGTTCCTTGGGCAGCTTTTCCAAAGCTTCCATCCCATCCCCGGCGGATATAGTCTCATAGCCGTTCTCGGCAAGCGCAAAGGAAATAAATTTCCTTATGGAAGGGGAGTCGTCTGCAATAAGAATAACCTTTTTCATCACTCTTTTTTATAACCTATTGTTTTTGGAAAATTAACGAGTTTAAATGCTTTAGAAATATTGTGCAGAGTTTCGGAATAGCCGATGAACAAATAACCTCCTTTACATAATGAATTATAGAGCTTCGAAACCACTTTTATTTTTGCGCTTAAATCGAAATAGATCAGCACGTTTGCGCAAAAAATTATATCATAGTTCAGCATGCTCTTCATGCTCTGTTCATCAAAAAGATTCAATATTCTGAACGAAACTCTTTTCCTGATCTCAAGGCTTAATTCAAAAAAATTGGAATTGCCCTTAAAATATTTTTTTAATAAAAGTGGAGGAGTGTTCCTTACGGAATATTCCCTGTATAGCCCCTTCTTTGCCGCTTCTATCACCGATTGACTTAAGTCAGTCCCTGCTATTTCAAATTCCAACCCGGGGTATTTCGGGAGCAGGTTTTCGACAATTGTAATTGCCACGGAATATGCTTCTTCGCCCGAAGACGATGCTGCGCTCCAGATTCTTATTTTATTTTTTCCCTTTTTGATCAGCTCAGGTATTACCGTAGTGCTCAAAGCATCAAGCTGCGGCCGGTTCCTGAAGAAAAAAGTCTCATTTATGGTTATGGCATCATATAGATATTTTATCTCTTCTGCTCTTCCTGGAGAATTCTTAATATAAACCAGGTAATCTTCAAAACCGGAAAGACCAAGATGATTAATTCTTTTCTGCAGCCTGCTTTCCAGAAGATATTTTTTGTTATCCTGGTAGTAGATTCCGCAGCTGTCGTAAATAAACTTACGCCAATAGTTAAAGATATCCTGCGGCATTACGGAAGATGATTCATCATTCCGGGGAAATTCCTGTACGTTGGTTTTTAAGGTTGAAAGATCTAAAAGCGCTTTCGCAGAGGAAAAATTATTCATCAATTTTTGATTAATCCTTTTTTGTCGTTTCAGTATTCTTCATATCGATAATGGATTTGGCTTTCTCCCTAACCATTTCTTCTCCGTCTGAAGCAAGCTTTGTTAAAATTCTCGATACCCTTGGATGGCTGATTTTTTCCAGAAGGTCGATTAATTTAAGCCTGTTCCAGATGTTCGGATCGTCCGCGAGCTCTTCCAAAAAATAAACCGAATTCTTTTGATCGATTATGAAGAGCAGCTCGGCCGCAGCTATTCTTACTTCTTCATCCGGAGACTGGATACAGTTGATTATTGCATTGATCAGGTTCATTCTCTGAAGCGATGTTTTGAACCTGTTCTTTTCCGGCTCGGAGTTATGCCATAAATCGTATAAGATCATCAGCAGCGGTTTCCTTTCCGATTCATTCGATACCAGTAATTCTGCAGATGCCTCATAAAGGAGTTCGGGCTTTTCCTTTGCTTTTGATTTTATAAGATCATCAAAATCCGCACATCCGTCGAGGAGCTTTAAACACTGCAGCATGATTGCTCTGGATTCAATTGAATATAGTATATGAGCGGCAGCCCGCTTATGTTCGCACTCGCCTTCAACTAGTGCGCTGAGTATAGCGGAAGTTATTTTTTCGTCGGGGGTAACTGTAATATTAAACCTTTCCTTTATTGAAGATACGGCTTTTATTGTTTCCCGGCTTAGAAGCCCTTGTGCCTCTTTAAGTGTTCCAAGCAGAAAATAAAACGTATGCTGATTCCCGATTCTGCCCAGACATTCGACAGCCGTCAGCTTAGTCAGCTCATCGCCTAAGTTGAATTTTGATTGTATAAAGTCAAGAATATCAATCTTTAGCTGGCTTTTAATTGCCGGTCCGATTTTCCCGATCGATTCAATAATAGTCGCCCTGAACAATTCATTTGCCGAATAATATTCTAATAAGCTTTTTACTATCTCCTCCGCAGTATCATCAGCTATTAGGCCTTCTTCTTCATGTGAATTATTTGACGGATATTCCCAAATATTTCCCAGTGCTTCAATGCAGGCAATGCCTACATTACTGTCCCATGTGTTTTTAAGAACATTCAGAATCTTTTCAGTTAGTTTTTTATCGCGGATAATTCCGAATAAATCAATAATGAATTTTATATCGTCATTATCTCCTTTATCAAGGAAATCCATCAGCGCCTCTACGGCAGGCGAACCGATTGTAACAAGCAGTTCCCCGGCAAAGTTTTTAACCGAAAGATCTTTTGATTTAATAAATTGTACTGTTTTCCAGGCTATCCCCGGAATATTGTTATTTGAAACAAGGAGCAGCAGCGCATTCCGTACTCCCTTATCGTGATCATTGATCAATTCTGAAAGCGCATCTGCTGATTCGAAATCAATATCGCAGCCGGAAAATGATTCCACTCCTGAAATTCGAATATCCGGATTATCCGATCTTAATAGTTTTATTTTTTCGGAAAGCATCTCCTCGTCCTTCTTAACTGAAAACCGCAGCTCTTTTTAAACCGGCGATAACTGTTAGAAAATTTTAAAGACTAAAACCTAAGTAATTATCGAAATTTTAAGAGCAAGGTTTAGGGCGGAAAGGAAAATAATAGAGAAAACAGGGGGGAGGGAGAGTGCCGGATACCTGATACCCGTAACGGATTATGTTTGATGGATGGTGGATGATGGATGATGGATACATGAATGCATGGTTGCATGAATTCATGCACTCGTGCATTCAGCCAAATAAAATCTTAACCAAATTTAAAAAACATTTTTGAAGATACCATTCATCCAATCATTCATTCATCTGCGCAATCAATCTAAAATCCGGTTTAATAGTCTGCTTATTGAAGATTTATCGAAAGGTTTTGCCAAATAATGAGTAAAGCATTGGGAAAGAAGATATTCTTTATCGCCGGCTAATGCATAAGCAGTAACGGCAACCATTGGAATTCCGGAGTAACCCGGGAGTGAAATTATTTGTTTTGCCGCTTCAATCCCGTTTATGCCGAATCCAAGCGCGATGTCCATTAAAACCGCTTCATACTTATTGCAGGCGGCTAATTTTACTGCAGTGTCTCCGTCAGTTGCATAGTCGATGTCAAATTTATCTTTTAGAAACATTTGTATCATTCCCACCGTCGGAATATCATTTTCAACGAGTAAAATCTTCCTCAGATTTTTTCTCCCGTTTTCCGGCAGCTGCTTTAGTAATAAGGCAGCCTGATTATTGATTAAAGACGGAGTCTTTTGAGAAAGTGGAAATTTTACCGTGAAAGTGGAGCCTTTCCCCACAGAACTTTGGACTTCAATCTTACCCTTTAATAGTTGAACAAATTTTTTTGTTATTGTTAATCCCAATCCAACTCCGTCGAAAGGCCTTGAGAGGCCTTCATTAGCCTGCCTGAACGGCTCAAATATTTTATCCTGTGCACCTTTAGGAATTCCGGTTCCGGTATCGCTTACATCCAGTTTTGCAAACCAATCCCCTTTATATAAAACTTTCTTTAATCTTACCGTTACTTCTCCATTATTAGTGAATTTTATCGCGTTGTTCAGGAGGTTCTTTACAATTGAAGTGAACAGCTGGATATCTCCTCGTACAAACAAATCGCCATCCTCTATAACTGTTTTCAGGGCAAGACCTTTTGCTAATGAAGGATTGTAAAATAGTTTTATAATTTCGGGAAGAAGCTGAGAAATATCGATTTCAGTAAACTTAACATCTATGCCTTCCGCTTCAATCTTGGAAAGATCTAGTATTGAATCAATTGTATCCTTCAACTGATTTGTGCTGAATAAAAGTTCTGTAAGCATTTCAGAGTAATGAGTTTCTTTGAACTCATTT
>DATKLQ010000006.1:0-4273 GCA_035542335.1 Ignavibacteriaceae bacterium
ATAGTAATTGCAGATAATTTAAAGGCATTAAGCGCCAAATTTATGCTCGATGGCTCCCCGATGAAAGCCGAAATGCTGAAATTCTCTATGATGCAGAACTTTAATACTCTTGAAAAAAATGATTCAAATAAAATAATAGCGGAGTTTTTTTCGGAAAATTTTTTGGGGAACAGCTTGCAAAGCGTTCCCGAACAGAAACATGAATTCAGCATTTCTACTCCTGCTGATAACGACATACAAAGATACAGTAAGAGCCGGGAAAATTATAAGCCTCAGCCTGCATTTGATTCCTCATTTAATATGTATTTCTCTCATTCCATCGACGTACTTTTGGAGACATTCGCAAAGCTTGTCCAGGGCTTTCTTCAGTTTAGGCAGGAATTTTTCGGGGTAACTATTTACCATACCTTGCCTGTAGGGTCATTAGAGGAGCTAAAGGAATACTTATTTAATACCAACATTGCTCCTGAAGAAGAAAGAAAAAGGATTAATCTGCTTAACGAAGAAATTCAAAACCTCCTGGCCCACCAAGTAGGGCTTCTGGAAGGATATAAGACTTCGGCGACCGAGGGAAGCAGGGGATTACTGCAGAGCCTGGATCCCGAATCCGTTGAGCAGGAAGTGCAGAAGAAAAACATGCACTCCGGCGGAATAGACATGGCAAAAATAATCCCGGCATTCGGAAGTAAAAAAATCCTGGAAACCCTAAAAGAGAATTATAAAAAATATATTTCGGATCCTTATTATATCGAAAAGAAATTTTTCAGGGCTCATTTCTTAAAAGGTTATCAAAAAAGATCTGCCGGCAGGCTTCATGAAGAATTAAGATGAAGCATCTAAAATTATTTCATTTACCGATTCTCTTTTCAGCATTGTTCATAAGCTGCGGAAGCAGCGTACAGACCTTGGACATCCTGCTCCACTGCGATGACGACTGTAATGAGAATAATGCCGTAGTCATTAAAATTTTTCAGTTAAAAAATTCGGATAAATTTGAACATGCAAGCTTCGAGTCTCTCATAAGGGATCCGGATGGTGCTTTGGGTGAAGATCTCATTCCCGGCTCCAAGTATGAGAAAACTATGATTCCGGGTGAAGATTTTCAGCTGGATAAAGTTGAATTGAAAACAGATGCGGCTTTTTTAGGAATAATCGGTGATTTTAATTCCCCGGCTAAAAACGGCTGGATGGATGTAGTTCCTGTCAATTCTGATGTCGATAATGTAAAAATTCTGATTCATAAAAATTTTTTATCGGCAATTAAAGAAGAATAATAGAAATTTTGTTTTTTCAATTTAAAAGAGATATTAAAGAATAATGAAATTGCAAAAAGTAGTCTGGTTTGAGGGAATGAAACTGGATCCCCATCATTTCCAGCAGGCGGACCGTTATAACCAATACTATATAAATAAGCGGATAAATGGAATTAATCCGAACTACTGGGGGTTTGGAGATTTTCAGATTGACGAGGCGGCGCTTGCGGGCGGTTCATTCGGCCTGATTAGCTGCAGCGGGATTATGCCGGATGGGCTTCCTTTCGAGATGCCCGCGAATGAACAGCTTCCCAAATCAAGATCATTTGAGGAATCCTTCCCTGCAACCTCGGAAAAACTGGAAGTTTATCTTGCAATTCCAATCGAAAATCTTTCGGGAAATAATTGCAAAATGAACGGATCTCAGAATCCTGATAATTCAAGATTTACTCTTCAGAACGTTGACTTCCTCGATTATAACTCAGGTACAAACCTGCGTTCTATCGGGATAGTCAGGCCGAATTTTCAGCTGAAGTTCGGAGGAGAATCCCTTGATGATTTCAGCAGCTTAAAGCTTGGGGAAATTTTAAGGAGTTCCGACGGGAAATTCTATATGAATAAAAAATTTATTTGCCCAATGCTGAATATCACCGGTCCTTTATCAGATTATGCATCTGAAATTCTTGGACTATTAATTTCAAAGAGCAAAGAACTTAAAAACCAGTCGCTTATTAGGAAACCTGAACTATCCTTAAACCAGGTTGAAATACTGATGATGTTCCAGTCCGTAAACACTTTCATTCCCCTTCTTAACTATTACCATCATGCAAAACATATTCACCCGGAAAATCTATATATACTTTTTTTAAATATAGCAGGGCATCTTTCGGGATACTCAAGCACCGGTTCTAAAATAACGGAGCTTCCGGCATACGACCATAAACATCTGACAGAAATTTTTTCGCAAGCAACTGATGAAATAAAGATTATGCTTAATGTTCAGAAGACAATCGAGAGGAGAGATTTAGCAATTCCGCTGAGAAAACATTCCGATACCCTGTTTGTAGGTCAGCTTTCCCCGGAGCATTTATCCGCTCAATTTTATATTGCCGTCCAGGGTGATCTGCCGGAAAAGAAAATTATTACCGAGCTCCCGAAGAATATAAAAATTTCGGCATACGAAGAGATATTTGCAGTGCACCAGGCCGGAATCCAGGGAGTGAGTATTGAATACGCCGCCCGGCCTGCACCGGGAATAACGATAAACGAGAAAGCTCACTATTTTAAGATCAATAAAGAAGGAAGATTCTGGGATAAAATCGCTTCAAAAAATAATATCGCCTTCTTTATAGCATCTGAATTCAAATCGCTCAACATAGAATTAGTCCTATTGCTCCCGGGGGTATAAAGGTATAAACCCTATCCTTATACCTCTATACCCTTATACCTTATATTCCTTTTTTTCAATTAATTGTTCAGCCTAGCTTATAAAGAACCTTAGTAAATAAATGAAAAATCTCTCTCATCTTGCTGATAAAAGAAAAAATCTTGCCGACATTGCATCCGAATCATTCATCCTTATTCTTCAGCTCCGTTCTACAAATGATTATGGAAATGCTGCTGCATTAAAAGCGAAAGTTCTCGAAATGCTGGAGAGGCTTGAAAGGAATGCAAGAAGCTGCGGAATAGATAATGAAAAGATAAGGCTTACAAAATTTGCATTAGCGGCTTTTATTGATGAAACTATAATCGGTTCAGAGTGGGATCAAAAGGATTCATGGCTTTCCGAACCCCTGCAGATTTTACTCTTTGATACTTTCAATGCCGGGGAGGAATTCTTTTCCACTCTCAATCTGCTAAGACAAAGATCAGGGGCTAATAAAGAAATTCTGGAGATTTATTTTCTCTGCTTAACTCTCGGGTTTAAAGGCAAATACCAGCTCCAGTCTCCGGAGTACTTGAGAAGAATTATTGACGATTTGAATACCGAGCTTCATCCTGAAGCATCAATTACAATTGACAGTCTATCTCCCAACGCCAAACCTCATGAAAATTTCATCAAAGCCGTAAATGAAGGATTACCCCTTTGGATATATCCTGCTGCGGCTGTATTGCTGTGCATAATTTTCTATATCATCATGTCCTCATCGGTTTCCGGCAAAGCCGACGACGTCGTCGAAGGTTTAATCCGTCTTTTAGGCTGAATCATTATAATTTTTTTTGCGTTAAAAATTTAAAATGTCTTTACTTAAAAATCCTATCTTTCTTGCCGTACTCGGATTAATAATTCTGCTGGCAATTATTATTATCGGCGGAGCGTTTATCGGGCTGTCATGGCTGATCCGGATTGGAATTGCTCTATTTATTCTCTTAATATTTATAATCTTTCTGCTCTTCAGAAGGATAAAGGCAATTCAAAGAGCCGGCCAGATTGAGCAGTCGATAAGTGCGCAGGCAGATATGAATCTGCAGAATTTAAGCCCTGAAAAGAGAGCCGAGATAGATCTTTTCAGGAAGCAGCTGGAATCCGCAATTTCATCATTAAAGAAATCAAAGCTTGCAAAGGGAAAATCGGGCAGAGCCGCTCTCTACGCCCTTCCCTGGTATATGATAATAGGGCCCTCCTCAGCAGGCAAAACAACTGCCCTTCAGAATTCAGGCCTTGAATTTCCATTCGGAAAGGATGCCTTTAAAGGAGTTGGCGGCACAAGAAACTGCGATTGGTTTTTTTCAACCAAAGGGATTTTTTTAGATACTGCGGGAAGATATGTCACTGATTCCGAAGACAATGCCGAATGGATAGCTTTTTTAGAAATTCTGAAAAAGAACAGGCGTAAGAAACCGGTAAACGGGGTAATTGCTGCACTTAATATAGATGAAATAATCAATTGCAGCACTAGCCGGCTATCAGAGCATGCAAAAAATATTAGGCAGCGTATTGATGAACTTATAGAAAATTTGTCGGTCAATTTCCCGGTTTATTTCGTTTTTACTAAAAGTGATTTAATACAAGGATTTGT
>DATKLQ010000007.1:0-11691 GCA_035542335.1 Ignavibacteriaceae bacterium
CCACCCCGTACCCGAATTAAATTTATCTTCAGAACTGAACAATGGTTCTCCGGAAACGACATCAACATAAATCCCGTCTTCATGATTATTCCAATAATCATTGCTGAATGCTCTTTCGGTTCCGCTTTGCTGAGTTACATAATACTGAAGATCGCTAAGCTGCATCTTTAATGCCGGATCGGAAGGTTTTTTATATTTTTCTGTGCCTGAGAGTCCCCAAGTTTTATTAATGAAATCTTCTCTGCCTGATTCTTTTTTATATTTATGATAATTTTCAGGATTCTTTTTATAATAGTCCTGGTGATATTCTTCAGCGGGATAGAATGCCGTAAATTTAATAAGCTCTGTAGCTATCGGCTGATCAAATTTTCCCGATTTATTTAGTTGATCTTTTGATTCTTCAGCTATTTCTTTTTGTTTATCGCTGTTATAAAAAATAGCAGATTCGTACTGCAGTCCACGGTCATGAAATGAACCTCCTGCATCGGTGGGATCAAAATTTCTCCAGTATATATCCAGAAGCTCGGCATAGCTGATCACTTCGGGATCATACTCAATTTTTACGGATTCGCGGTGACCGGTTTCTCCTTTGGAAACCTGGCTGTATGTAGGATTTTTTTCCTTGCCTCCCGAAAAACCGGAAGTAACCGAGATTACGCCGTCAACCTTTTCAAATGGTTCTTCCATGCACCAGAAGCATCCGCCTGCAAAAACTGCTGTTTCCGTCTTGCCGGAAACACTGGTTATTTTACTATTCTTTTTCGGATCTTTCTCCTTTTTCAAATCAGATGAATTTGCCTTGCTGCAGCCGAAGAAAAACAGAAGAAGGAAACCAAAAACAAATAAGCTTTTCATAAATACCTCTAATAAAATTTTTATTCCTGATGGGAAAAGATAAAAGTCAATTATTACAAAACGATAACGGAAAGAATAAAATTGTGTAATAGGAGAATCAGAGGCAAGCTCAAATTTATTCGTAAGTCTAATTTTCCGCTATCTTTAAAACAATTTTCCCCCTGCCGTGTCCTGAATCAATCCTTTCGTGTGCCTGACTTACTTTTTCCAGGGGGAGTATTTCAATAACCGGCTTAACAATCTTTCTTTCGAAGAGTAAAGCCATTTCTTCAAGTCTTCGACGTTCCCTGATTAAAAAGACACCGTGCAGAGTAATATTTTTTAGATATAAAAGAGTAAGGTCTCCTTGAGGCGGCAGTATTGAAGCTGCTCGCCCAAAGGGGCGGATTCCCACCAGACACCTTGATATAATATTTTCTCCCTGGATGTCGAATGCGGCATCGACACCGGCACCGTTAGTTTCTCTTAATGCGGCTTCCGAAATATTTTCTTTACTGTAATCAATTATAATATCGGCTCCAAGTTCATTAAGAAGCTGATGATTTTTTGCGCTTGCCGAAGCAATTACTTTAGCCCCGGCGGCTTTGGCAAATTGAAGGGCAAATGATCCCACGCCTCCGGATGCTCCATTAATTAAAATTGTTTCCCCTAATCTTATATTTATACGCCTTATTACTGCTTCCCATGCAGTCCCGCCCGCCAGTGGTATTGCTGCCGCTTCTTCGAATGATAATCCTTTCGGTTTCTTTGCGGCAATCGAAGCCTTGACAACATTATATTCGGCATAGGTGCCTCTATTATTCCCCTGTAATTCGGGCGAATAATAAACTTCATCACCTGGTTTAAACTCCGGAACGCCTGCTCCCACGGATTCAATAATGCCGGATGCATCATATCCAAGAATGGCAGGCGTATCTATTTTTAACCTATAGCCGCCGGCACGCAATTTTGCATCGACCGGGTTAACACCCGAAGCGATTACTTTTACAAGGATCTCCCCGGGACCGGGGGAAGGTTTGGGAACATCCTGCAGCTGGAATAATTCGGGTCCGCCGAACTTCGGCAATACCATTGCACGCATATTCATTCCGTAATTATTTAACTAAGGAAGGATAATAATATTATACAAAAAATGAGATGATTTGTATTAATAAATGTTCAATTAGAGATATTGCGGTTCGGTTTATTCTCTGGAATGCCGGCAGTTTTAATTTTAGAATACAATAATTTTATTTTTATTATAAATTCTTAAGCCATATATTTCTCAGTGAAACCTCAGCAGCCGTTGCTTTTTCATTAACAGAAAAGATATTTTTTTGTTTCGGGATTTCTAAAATTAAATTTAAATCAACAGGCATATTGTTTCTTAAGACTGTCATTTTAAGTGAATCGCCCCCCTTTTTTGTCTTTCTTATGCCGGTAATAATCTCTTGAATATTATCCATTGTAACTTCCTGGCCTTCTACTTTATGGATAACATCGCCTGTTTTAAATATAGAATAGTTGGGAGAATCTTCATCAATTTTAGCGACAATAAAATTTCCATTATCAAAGCCAATCTGGATCCCGAGAGAGACATTGCTGCTGTCGAATGAGCCCTGTTCCAAATAATTAATCCCGATCTTGTTGTAATATTCCTTAACGGGCAGAGGTTCGGCACCGGCAATATATCTATCAATAAAATCCCTGATTTCGGGATAAGTCATTTTAACAAGATCATCAAAAAAAGTTTTTTCGCTGAAGGAATGATGCGGACCGTAAGTTCCGGCAAGCTCATTTATTAATTCTCGTAATCCTTTTTTGCCGCCGGAAAGCTGGAGCAAACGGATGTCAAGCAGACCGGCAACGAGGGCTCCTTTTGCGTAAATATTTAAATATTGATCTTTAAGCTCGGTAGAATGTTCTCCCAGGTAAGTGAGACTTAGATTTTTATCAAAACTTTCCGATTGATTCATCTTACGCTGAAGGATTTTTTCATATTGTTCAAGCGGCATCAATGAATCTCTGAGCAGCATTATTTGAGATGCCCATTCTGTTACTCCTTCATAAAGCCAAAGATGCTTTGACATTACCGGTTTTTCAAAATTAAACTTTTCAACTAGTTCGCTGTGTATATTTAAAGGAGTGACGATATGAAAAAACTCATGCGCAATATAATTTTCAAAACCCTGTTTGTTTAAGCGGCTGAGAGAATCTTCCCTGAATACATAAAACGAGCTGTATGAATGTTCCCAGGCCCCGACACTCAAATTTTCAAAATGAAAAAGAAATGTATAATGATTTACAGGCAGGCCGTCTGTAAATTTATCTTCGGCGTTTAAAATATCCTTTACCGATTTTAAGATTTCATTTGACTGCAGAAGCCCCGTTTTTGAATATGTGTAAATATCGATATCCGCCCCGGAAATTTCTGCGGTTGCTTTAGTCAGCTTTCCAAGCATCATCGGCGAATCCACAATCTGATCATAATCTTCGGCTTCATAATAGCCGTCATCATCTAGAGGGAGTGCTGTCCCAATAGTCCATGAATCTGGGTATTCTAGTTTTACATCAATTGGTTCGGACTGCATGCCGTGGAAATATCCGAATACGCACTGGCCGTTTATTACAACATAGTTCGAATCGACAGCCGAACCGCACATCGGGTAGATCCAGTTGCTGTCCATGGGATAATCCCATGTATCATCAATTTCATAAATTATTTTCCTGACCTCCTCCGGATTGCTCAGCAGCCATTGGTTGACTGATTGCTGCTTTGTTTCGATTTCCTTTCCGTCTTCATTGTATGCTTTAAATGATTTGACAAATCTGCCGATATTCATAGTCTCATATGTTCCGGGCGCAGTCGAAGCAAATTGATAAATTTGATTTTCATGAGAGAGCTGTTCCGGGATTAGGGTTACGGTAAAAAGATCACTGCTCCTGTCCTTAAAATTTAAATAAAATCTCTGCTGCGAATAAGAGCCGGTCATAGCGAGAATTAAGATGATAAAGATGAAGGTAGGAAGGTATTTTTTCATTCTTTCTCTTTTTAAAATTTTTTTGGTTTCGATTGTAGTTAAAATAGAAATAATAACTAGTGATAAAAGTGATGTAAGAACAATTTGGATGATAAAAGGTTGGATAATCGGTGAACAGTGAATAGTAAACGGTAATCGAGGGAAAGGTCTTCAGTCTGCTGTCTACAGTGTGGATAACAAATGACTACAAATGACGATAAGTGACTACAAATGGCCACCGAATGACCAATGACTATGACTATCGACTGCTTTCATATTCTGTTATAAAATCCTTTCCTTCCCTATAAATTTTTTTAATGCAATTTATTTGAAGGTTTACCTCCTGGGAAGTCATTACCGGGAATTTATGATTCTTATTTCTGTATTTAAAGAATTGCTTTCCTTTTTTCTTTTCGGTTTCTTCAACAAAGCTTAAATGATTTTTGATTCTTGCTTGAATGAAACTATTCAAATGATTTTTAAAATTGCCCTTGAATTGTGAACTAATTTGATTAATTAATCCGCTTTCGAGCTCTATTCCGATACTGTTCCTCTGTGCCGCGGCAGCCGCAAAAATTGTCGTCCCCTGTCCAAGAAACGGATCTAGGATTGTATCTCCTTTCACCGAGAACATGCTTATTAATCTATATGCTAACTCGAAGGGAAACGAGCCGCTTCTTTCCCTTACTCCGTTAAACATTTTCTGGGAGGCGCCTTTAAAATCCCAAATGTCGGAAAACCATATATTTCTTTCTTCCCAAAAATATGCGCTTGAATTCCGAATTTCTTTATTCTCTTTCAGGGGAAATTTTTTCTTATTCCCTTTTCTAAAAATTAATATATATTCATGCTCGAGTGTAACATATGCTCCCGGGGGAAGCATTCCCGATCCCATAAATTTATTAGGCGAGTTTGTCTGCTTTCGCCAAAGGATATCGGGAAGGAGGGTGAATCCTAAATTTAAAAATGCGGAAATGATTCTAGAGTGATTTGCATAAAGTTTAAATTCTCCGTTCATAGTCCTGAGCGCATCGCCTATATTTATACAGGCAATCCCTCCTTCCTTAATTACACCGGCAATGTTTTTCCAGACCTTGTCGAGCTCGTTATGCATCTGCTCAAAAGCTCTATTCCCGTCCCCCTTTTTTAAAGCATCCCCGATAATAATATTTTGATTTGAAAAAGTCTCATCCCACATTTCAATCATTGGGTAAGGCGGAGAAGTGACAATAAGATCAGCAGAACCTTTTGGGATTGGAAATTTCCTCCTGCTGTCTCCATGGTATATATTATGAACGCATTTCACAAAAGCAGATTCCGCATTAATTTTATTCAAAAACTATATCATTTAGGAATAAATTGAAAGTATGAACTCAAAAGCTTTGCGGTCTTAGCGAATCCCTGCACCTGGCAAAGTTCGCAAAGTTCACCGCAGAGTATTTTTATTTTAAAATATCTTAATTTTCGATTTCTCAGATCTTCATTTTATAGAACTTAATTCGGAATAGAAAATCAGAAGAATACCATGTCAAAAAAGAAATCGGCGCTGGACGGAATTACTCCTTACATTTATGGGACCACAAGATTGGGAGACGATAAAATCCCGAAAAATGAAAGAATAAAAACTGCACACGCGGCAATGGATTCGGGAGTTTGGTTTCATGCTTCACGGGCTTATGGCGATGCTCTTGAAGTTTTAGGAGCTGCATTTGCTGAGGATCCGCAAAAAATCCCCGGGCTGATAATTAAAATCGGGTGGGATAATATTAATCAGCTTAGAAGTGTAATTGATGAGAACCTGAAGCCTTTGGGTTTGAAGGGAGTGCAGCTCGGGCAGCTTTGCATGCAGGGCGGGCTTGCAGAAGATTTTGCAAACGGCGGAAGCTGCTACAAGGTTTTTCAGCAGCTCAAAGATGAAGGACTTGTTAATGGTTATGTCGTGGAAGTGTTCCCATGGACTTCTGCCGCGCCTTTGAAAGCGCTGTGTGCCGGCTATACAAAAGGCATTGTCGAGGGATTCATCTTTTATTTAAACCCCCTGCAGCGTTTTGCATCAAATGAACTTTGGAATGAAATTGCTCAAAGAAAGGAACCGGTAATTGCGATGAGAACCGTATCAGGCGGAAATATTTATAAATTGCGCGATGCGCCGGGCTATGCATGGAAAGAATACCTTCAAAAAAGAGCTGCTGAAGTCATACCGGTGTTCGAAAAATCCGGGATAAAAAGCTGGACAGAATTCTGTGTCAGGTTTGCTCACAGCTTTCCCACAGTAATTGCAACCGTCGGCTCAACGGCCAGAATTGAAAACCTGAAAGAATTTCTTTCCGCCAAAGAAAAGATTAAACCTCTTCCGGGAAGCATTATAAAAGAAATTGAAGAGCTGCATTACAGGTGGTCGCATGAGCTCGATATCCATGCAGAACCGTGGACAATGTAGGGCAAGGTATGTTCCCGACTAATTTAAAAAGTAACCGCTCGACATTTTTATATCCGTATGCCTTATTTGAGAATTACTTTGTTTTGTTCCTTCCGGAAAAATATTTTTCTGGGTTTTCCGATTCCTTGTTAATTATTTATTCCTCTGCAGGATAATAATGCTGATAAAGGGATTTACGAAGCCGGTTAATGTTCGCCGGATGATTGCCCAAAAATATATCCGGGAATAATAAGAAGAATGATAATCCATGCCGGATACTGATGCCGGATGCAGGATGCCGGATGCCGGAAGAGCAAACATTTTCCATTTTCCATAAATTTATTATTAAAAGATATAAAAGGAGCAAATATAATTGTTTATAAGTGATAAAATACTTTATTTTCAAACATTTATTCAACTAAATTTTATTTATGAAAACTGCTGATTTGATAGGTATAAGAAAATTCCAGGTTATTGAAAAACCTAAGCCGGGAAATGTAAAAGATAATGAAGTCCTGCTCCAAATTAAAAGCGTGGGAGTCTGCGGCTCCGATCTTCATTACTTTAATGAAGGGAAAATCGGCGACCAGATTATTAATTTTCCCTTTACAATTGGACATGAATGTTCCGGTGTTGTGGAAAAGACCGGTAAGAATGTAAAAAAAGTAAAAACCGGCGATCTCGTTGCGGTTGAACCTTTGCTTGTTTGCCATAAATGCGAACAGTGCTTGAAAGGAAGAGAACATACCTGCCTCCGCCAGAAATTCTTAGGATGCCCCGGGCAGGCAAGCGGCTGCTTGTCCGAATATTTAATTATGCCTGAAGAAAATTGTTTTAAAGTACCTGAAAATTTCAGCAGTGAGCTTGCCGCACTAGTCGAACCTCTCTCAATTGCATATTATACTGTAAATTTTTTAAAGGATTTTAAACGGATGAGCAGCATCGCAATTTTGGGAGTCGGGCCGATAGGGCTTGGTGTTCTGAGCATCCTGAAAACCTTTGGATTTAATACAATCGCAGCAACGGATAAACTGGATTACAGGCTTGATGCTGCATTAAAAGCCGGAGCTGTATTTTCCGTAAACGCTGACAAAGAAGATGTTATCTCTGCTTTGCATAAAAAATTTCCTGAAAGCTTTGATGCGGTTATAGAGTGCTGCGGAAAGCAGGAGGCGCTTGATCAGGCAGTGGATCTGCTCAAACCGGGCGGACTGCTTCTGATCGTCGGTATCCCTGAGGAAGATTATGTCTCCTTTAATATCAGCAAATTAAGAAGAAAAGAAATTACGATTCAAAACGTCAGGAGGCAGAACAATAGTATTAAGCCGGTAATCGATTTAATTGCCTCAGGAAAATTAGATCCTGAATTTATGATCACTCACAAATACGGTATAAAAGATACCGGGAAAGCATTTAAAACAGTAAGTGAATATAAGGATGGAGTTATTAAGGCCGTAATTAAATTCTGAAGAAGATACTCCTGAGTTCAAGTTCAAGTTCAAGATTAGGTTTATGTTTGGATTCGAGGTAAAGCTGGTTATTTATTTCATCTTACTTAAGTTTAACAAATAAGATTTAGTGCATGTATCTCAGTCAGCTTTCTTTCTCATTCTCTTTCTCTTAATCTTAACTAATTCTTTTCAAAATTAAAAAAGGGAAAAATTAATTGAAAATTATTATAGTTACCTGCATCTTATTTTTAATCCTCCCTGATAAAGGTTTTTCTCAGCAGATGACATACTGCAATCCCTTAAATATAGATTACGCATACAATGCAATCCCCAATCAGGCCCTCAATGGAAACCATAGGGCCACTGCAGATCCTGTAATCGTATTGTTTAAAGATAAATATTTTCTCTTTTCGACTAATCAATACGGCTATTGGTGGAGCGGGGATTTATACAATTGGAAGTTTATCTACAGGAAATTCCTTAAGCCCTATCATAAAGTTTACGATGAACTTTGTGCACCGGCAGCCATTGCTCTCGGAGATACTCTTTTATTGCTTGGATCAACCTATACTAAAGACTTCCCGTTATGGATGAGCACCAATCCAACAGTTGATGACCTGCCTGCCGAAGGCACGCTGGCAGGTTGGAAAGAAGCAGTAGATTCATTTGAAGTCGGTGCTTGGGATCCCTCTTTCTTCCGGGACGATGACGGGAGACTTTATATTTACTTTGGGTCAAGCAATATTTATCCCATATACGGTCAGGAAATCGATCGCAAAACTCTTCAGCCAATCGGAGTGAGAAAAGAATTAATCAGGCTGCATGATGAAATACACGGCTGGGAACGTTTCGGTGAGCATGCCGATAATACATTTCTCCGCCCTTTCATCGAAGGATCATGGATGAACAAGTATAACGGAAAATATTACCTGCAGTATGCAGCACCCGGAACTGAATTCAGCGGCTACGCCGACGGAGTTTATGTGGGCGAGACTCCGATGGGTCCATTCACCTATCAATCGCATAACCCTTTTTCATATAAACCGGGAGGATTTGCGAAAGGCGCAGGTCACGGTGCTACATTTAAAGATAAATACGGCAATTACTGGCATGTATCTACAATCTCAATTTCGGTAAAAAATAATTTTGAAAGAAGGATCGGGATGTGGCCTGCCGGCTTCGACAGCAGCGGAATTCTTTACTGCAATACTTCTTACGGAGACTATCCCCATTACCTTCCTAACGGCAAATCCGATCATTTAAAAGATGGTTTTACGGGATGGATGATTTTAAATTATGCTAAGCCTGTTGCAGTTTCATCCGCTCTCGGCGGTTACTCTCCAAATTTTGCTGTCGATGAAGATATAAAAACTTATTGGAGCGCGGCTTCCGGGGATAAAGGCGAATGGCTTCAGAGCGATCTCGGCGGAATTTATTCAGTTTATGCAGTTCAAATTAATTATGCCGATCAAAATGCAGAGCTTATGGGAAAGCATACTGATCTTTTTCATCAATATATTGTATATCAATCCGAAGACGGAGAAAATTGGAAAGTTCTTATTGACAAAAGTAAAAATAAAACAGACGTGCCTCATGATTATGTTGAATTGCCTGAGCCGGTTCAACTAAGATTTTTGAAAATTGAAAATATTCATGTACCGACCGGGAAATTTGCTTTAAGCGGATTCAGGGTATTCGGGAAAGGATCGGGAGAAGTGCCGGATACGGTTAAAAACTTTATTGTGCTCCGGGGTGAAAGTGAAAGAAGAAATGCATGGATCAAATGGGCACAGTCCGATGATGCCGTAGGTTATACAATCTATACCGGAACAGAACCCGATAAGCTTTATAATAATATTTTAATCTATAATTCAAACGAATGCTATTTTACGGGAATGGATAGAGACCGGACTTATTACTTCCGGATAGAAGCATTTAATGAAAACGGGATTGGGAAAAGATCAATAATATTTAAAGTGGAATAATGAATAAAAATTGAACTGCGGGAAGGCGGATCGATATAGGATTAAAAATTGAATGGCTCAGCTCGTAATTTTATCCGCCTTAGAATTTCATTTATTTGAGATTAACACTCATAAATTAAGAGCATGGATTAACGATTTAAGATTTTAGATGATCATTTTTTAATTCTACATTAAAGCTTATTTAGAGGCTGAGGCTAAGGCTGAGGCTAAGTTGAAAGTCAAATTGCTCAACAGACGAAAAACTTGTCCTGGTCCGTTTGGTGCAGGATAAGTTTATCCCTGTATAGAATATTGCTACACGTTGAAGCCCTGTTCAGACGGGGATTAATTAAACCCATCAATTCACTATTTGCGCGTTTTATAATCGAGGCAAACCATCCTGAAGATGAATTTTGGAAAGAACAAGTATTAAAAAGCGGATGGGATATGTTTCGAATACCTATACTGCTGATCCTTACCGGAATTGTAATCGACTTTAACTCTCTCGAGCCCATTGTAACCGTACTGATCCTGCTTTATTAAAATTATCCGGATAATTTCAATCCGGGCAAATACGACAGGATAGTGATTGAAGATAATATAAGTGGAGCGGAGAGAGAGGGATTCGAACCCTCGGTGGAGATAAACCCCACACTGGTTTTCGAGACCAGCCTATTCAACCACTCTAGCATCTCTCCAAGTGCTTTCATTCCAATAACTTACAATAATAAAAAATCCCCCTAAAAAATTAGCATTATATTATATTTTTTAATCATGTTTTAATAGAGTCTCCAAAATGTCTCCATCTAAAAATTTTTTTTTATTCATCGGGCGGAACCTTTGAACTTCCACTCTCCAAATATAAAATAATTAAAAGTAAACAAAATTGCGGAGAAAATTAGAAACTATATTTATAATAAAACGACCATCTAATGGCAGACAATCATTAAATTCAACAACCAGTGAAAAGTTATATAAGGCAGGGAAAAGTTTTTCGCTGCCTTTCTAATAGGTCCAACAGGCTTATCATAACAATTTGGGTGTACAGATAATACGTAACAAAATCTTCGCCCATCCGATACGCATCATTTTGTTTAAAAGAATTCTGTAAAAAATCGATGCTACTTTTTAAATTAAAGCAGTACTGGGGATGCATTTGTTGTACAGCCTGTGGGGTGTACACCAGTTTCACAATGCTGGCATTTAGTCCTGCCTCTCAATATTTATTAGATTCAATCACTTGTTGTTGATAAATTTCTAATATATATTACACTATAGGAATGAACAATCCCGGGGAGGATTTATGAAAAAGATCTTTGCTTTCATCCTTATTCTTCTCACCTCAGTTTCCGGACAAAATAATTTCTGGCATCAAACAAACGGACCAGCGGGTAGTTCTATCAGAAGTATTTCCACTAACTCCACAGGTCATATTTTTTGTGCAACATCGGGCGGAGTATACCGCTCTACAAACAATGGAGACAGCTGGTCTCAAATAAACAACGGACTGCATTATCCTTATCTAATGTGCATTGCCGCTGGTGAAAATGGCTTTGTATTTGGCGGCGGAGATGGAGTATACCGATCAACCGACAATGGAGATAACTGGACAAAAGTAGATGAGATGCTCAACTACTATACTCTTTGTTTATCCGTTAGTCAGGAGGGTTATATATTTGCGGGGGCGGCAGGTGGTATTTACCGTTCGACAGATAACGGAGAAACCTGGAGCAAAACCGATATACCTGGCTCAATAATCGAAGCATTTGCTTTTAGTGGCGAAGGTAATATACTTGTTGGAAACTTTACCGGCTTATATATTTCTACTGATAAGGGAATTAGCTGGAATGTTACGGGTAATTGGGTACAGGAACATATCTTCTCAATGATCTATGCAAACAGCGGGAAAATTTTTGCCGGCACTGGATTCGGCATTTACAGATCAGATGATAACGGAATAAGCTGGGTACAACTGAATATTACGGAGGGATACGCACTGGCAG
>DATKLQ010000008.1:0-2126 GCA_035542335.1 Ignavibacteriaceae bacterium
ATATAAAGAGGCAGCATTATTTTAACAAAACGAACATCCCATTTGCTGTAGTATTTTGCTTGTTCCGGGATAAACCAATCTGCACCATGAACAGTCATCATTTTTTTGCAAGGAGCAAATAAAGGCACTGTAAATTTAGGATTGAAAACTAAATCAACTTTTTCTTTTTTACATGCCAAAGCAACTTTTACCTGGTCCCAGTACAATTTATTTGAACCGGAAAGATAAACCTCTTTTACATTTGGTCTATCAGCAAAACGTCCCAAATTTTCCCTGGATTTATAAAATAAGATATATTGGTTTTTATTATCTGCATTAAGAACACCCTCAATAAGATATCTTGTATAGATTCCTATTCCCCCTTTTTCATCGAGGGATCTCAGCATAAAACCGATACGCATAAATTACCTATTACTTAATTTTGAAATTTGAATGTAATCTTTGATTATTTTGAATGGAACTATTAAATCTTTCGCCCAATATTAAAATCAGGATGATTTAATAATTCCTTTAATGGACCAAATTTAAATTCCGATATTAATCTATTAATCTTAACTTCCATTACATCTAGATTGTAATAATGCAGAATTTTTTCTTTGAAAGTTAACTTTAACACAGGTTTTTGAGGATCGAATTCCGGTGGATGCGTATATACAATTGCAGAATGACCTTCCCGATTAATTTTTTTGATTCCGAAATTTATAAACCAATATGGTAATAACCTCATATAAAAACCTCCTGCAACCGGAACTTTTTTCCCAAAAATTGAAACGGTTGATGGAGGGAACTCTATTAATTTTTTCCCGTTATTTTCTTTGATAGTATAAGGGTAGACAGGAGCATAGGGAATCCCGTACAGATAAGTTTTAATAGGATAAATACTTGAATCGTATATTATTCCTTCTTCAAGAAGAATATCTAACGCCCAATAGGATTCTTTAGTTATTGTCCAGTATGGTGCTCTAAATCCCTCTACTTTCTGTCCGGTTAAATTTTCAATTGCTCCGATAGATTTCTTTAAATCCTCTCTGAATTCCTTCGGAGTTTGCCTATAAATCAATCTATGTGAATGTCCATGCGTAGCAATTTCATGTCCAAGTGAATTAATATCCTTTACAAGCGACGGATATTTCTGGGCAACGTATCCTAGGATAAAAAAAGTAGCTTTTACTCCAGCCCGGTTAAAAGTGTCGAGAATTTTATAAGTATTTTTTTCTACTCTGGATTCATATTTATCCCAATCTTCAAAAGGGATAGAATCTATACTATGATGCCAATCTTCAAGATCAACAGTCATAGCGTTAATCATTATTATACCTCTTATTTTTTATTTTGGATGTAAATTTAGGTTTACTTAATTATTTTGGGTACCGGTTCAAGCTTTTTAACATCGACAGTTTTCAGGTTCCTGGTAGCTTTCCAAAGAGTAAAAAGATTTTTAATTGTGCTGGGTACACGTTTAAGCAGGTTGATTGATGGGGGTCTTCTTTCTTCAATCTCGAGAGGGATTTCACACATGTAAAATCCCGCTCTTTCCATTCTTAAGATTAATTCAGTTGCGAAAATATCTTTGCTTGTCTTACAATCATTAACAATATTAACAGACTTTTCTCTGCGGAAAGCTTTGATACCATGAGTGTCGGTACCTTGAAAACCAAAAACGATTCTTAAAAATAAATTAAAGCTATGAGTAATAACTCTTCGAATAAGCGGACGCCTGTCCCTTGCTCCTTTAGCTGCCTTTGAACCTACAACAGCATCATACTTCCTAAGAAGAACTTTGGCAATTTCGATAAAAGGCCCGTCCCAGAAATCTATTTCGAAGCAAACAATATTGTCACCAATAGCTTTTAATATTCCCAGCTCTAAAGCTGCTCCGTAATTTGGTTCAGGACAATGAATAGCCCGCACTTGCGGATATTCCTTAGAGAGATCCTGACCTATTTCCAAAGTACGATCTTTGCTGCCATTTTCACAAATAATTAATTCATAATTTATATCCAGTTTATCGGCTTCAGCAACAATCTCTCGTACAGCACTTTCGAGAATTTTTTCTTCATTATAAACAGGGATAACAATGGATATTGCAGGTACCCTGTCTGGTTTTTTAAGGACATAACCTTCTT
>DATKLQ010000009.1:0-2713 GCA_035542335.1 Ignavibacteriaceae bacterium
TATTTAAAGACTTCTACCATTTTTTAAAAGAAAAAAATGGCCGTGAATTTTTAAAGCTCGTCTTTAAATTCGGAAATAAGCCGAGATATCAGAAGCAGAATATTAAATTCCTTTCATACAATTTAACTGTGCCCGATAGTCTTTCATTCATCTGGCAGTTTAAAGAAATTTTTGTCGATGAGAGCTATAAGTTTGTCTCTAATAATGATCGGCCGGTTATTTACGACTGCGGGGCAAACGTGGGTACAAGCTGCATTTATTTTAAAAAATTATATCCGGATGCAAGAATAAAAGCCTTTGAAGCCGATCCGATGATTGCCGACATTCTTTTACAGAATCTCAAGGATTTTCAAAATATAGAAGTAATAAAAAAAGCAGTCTGGATAAATGATGATGGACTTGAAATTTCGCAGGAAGGGGCAGATGCGGCTTCGATTTACATGAATAAAAATAAAATAAAAGTCGCCTCGATCAATTTGAATAAGATGCTTGAAGCCGAGGATCATATTGATATGCTGAAGATAGATATTGAGGGAGCCGAGTCGGAGGTTGTAAAAAGCTGCAGGGAAAATTTACATAAAGCAGAATCTATTTTTATAGAATACCATTCATTTTTAAATTACGAACAGGACCTTGGTGCTATTTTAAATTCTTTAAAAGAAAATGGATTCAGGTACTTCATAAAACAGCCGGCAGACAGACGAATTCCTTTTATAAACAGGACTAATAAAAATTATCCGGAAATGGATCTGCAGCTGAATATTTTTGCATATAAAAATTTATGATTAAAAAACTGGCAGATAAACTTCTGGCCGTTTATAAAAATCAACTCTTTGATCCCGGCGTTATCGGAATTTTTATTAATCCGTTTTATTTCATCAGAAAAGGTTTATCCCGCGGTATTAAAAAATATGCTTTGGAGCTGCACGGCCGGCTGCTTGATTTCGGGTGCGGCTCCAAACCTTATAAAAATTTCTTTAATGTAAAAGAATATATCGGAGTTGACGTTATAAGCAGAGGTCATTCCCATGAAAAGGAGCAAATCGATATTTATTACGACGGAAAGCTGATTCCATTTAAAGATGAATCATTCGATTCTATTTTCAGCAGTGAAGTTTTCGAACACTTATTCAACCTTGAAGATATACTGGATGAGCTAAAAAGAATATTGAAAAAAGAAGGCAAGGCAATCTTTACTGTCCCTTTTGTCTGGGACGAGCACGAAAAGCCTTTCGATTACGGGAGGTATTCAAGCTTCGGCATAGTATACTTGCTTGAAAAACATGGATTTCAAATTATCAAAATAGAAAAAAGCACAAAATTCCTGGAAACTATTTTCCAGCTATGGAGTTTATATCTTTATTATAAAATCTATACAAAGAATAAATACCTGAATATTTTCATTAACGTCTTATTCATTGCTCCTTTTAACATTATAGGGATGCTGATTTCAAATCTCCTGCCGAATAATGAAAATCTTTACCATGACAATATCATCTTAGCGAGAAAAAGATTATAAAAAGAATTTTAGTTGCAATTATTAAATAAAGGCAGCTTAGTTTAAATGAAAGTTGTGCATTTAGTAAATCTTGACATATTGGGCGGGGCTGCTAAA
This sequence comes from Ignavibacteriaceae bacterium, assembly GCA_035542335.1. GTDB lineage: Bacteria > Bacteroidota > Ignavibacteria > Ignavibacteriales > Ignavibacteriaceae > DATKLQ01. Next base: position 1,616 of record DATKLQ010000009.1, read on the forward strand.
GCTGCATTCGCTCTCAATAAGGCGCTGCTGTATAACAATGTCGATTCTGCATTGCTGGTTCAAACAAAATTCAGCAGTGATAAGGATGTATATTCGATTTCCGGAAATTTCATTGATAAATTAAAAGCGAATGCAAGAATAATTGCCGATTTAATTCAAATGAATGCATTGACTAAAACCAAAAAAGGAAGATTTTCCTTCGGGACGATTGGAACCGATATAGCAAAAAATAAATTAATCCGTCAGTCAGACTTAATTCATCTTCATTGGATTAACCAGGGTTATCTTTCATTAAGCTCCTTATCAAATCTTGCTTTACTCAATAAACCGGTTGTATGGACGCTTCATGATATGTGGGGATTTACGGGGGGATGTCATTATAGTTCCGGATGCAGAAATTATCTTAATTCCTGCGGAGATTGTCCTTATTTGATTTTTTCTTCTGCGGGGGATTTTTCACATCATATTTTTTTGAAAAAGAAAAAAATATATGATCAGCTCAAAATAAATTTTATTACCTGCAGCGAGTGGCTGGCAAATATAGCACGGAAGGCTCCATTGCTTAAGGATAAAATAGTTACTCCAATTCATAATACATTAGACATTGATGTCTACAAATCACTTGATAAAGGCGGTATCCGGAGAAAATTTAATTTGCCGGAAAATAAGTTTTTAATTCTTTTCGTAGCACTTTCAATAACTGAAGAAAGGAAAGGGTTTTCATATTTAAAAAACAGCTTAATCCGATTATTGGAAAGATATCCTCATTTAAAATCGGAGATTGAACTATTAATTTTGGGTAGATCTTCTGCGGAAAACTTTGAAGGAATATCATTAAAAATAAATCAATTAGGGAGAATAAAAAGCGAAAAAGAGATAGCGGAATGTTACAACGCATCTGACATTTTTTTGGCTCCCTCGCTGGAAGATAACTTACCAAACACTGTTCTTGAATCCCTTTCATGTGGCATACCCGTTGTGGCCTTTAAAATAGGCGGAATTCCGGAAATGGTAGATCATTTAAAAAATGGTTATTTATCGGAAGAAAGGTCCATTGAAGATTTTGCGAACGGTATATATTGGATGTTTCAAAATAAG
>DATKLQ010000010.1:0-5834 GCA_035542335.1 Ignavibacteriaceae bacterium
TTGTCATATAGTTCCCGTCATTCAACCTATAATCGGGAGATGATCCGTGAACATGCACAACTTTCCATTGATCCGAGTAATATTTTAATAATGTTGTATTTCTTAACAACTCTTTTGTACTCTCGTTGTTAATCTTTTGATGCCAGATAGTCTCAGATTCAACACATGCAACATTCTCGGTTATCATTGAAAGCCGGCTCCACAAAAATTCAATTTGGAAGGAATCCGGATATTGTTTTAGTCCGGATTCGTTTATTTTTTTATATTCGGTTTTATTTTTTGCTCTCTCGTGTAAACCGCTTCCGATGAATGTGATATCCTCGGAACAAAGTGAAAACCTAAGATCAATATCTCTGCGGGCATATGACTCCCAGAACAAGTTATGCACTTTCATAACTTCTATCTTAATTTGTTCGGGGGATTTGCTTTTAATTGATTTTGCCTGCAAAAATTTTATCACATTTCTTAATGAATTATTTTATCAGAGGTATCTGCTTATTAGTTCAATAACAAGAATAGCCGCAGCAGCGAATAATAGTCCGGTATAAGCCGGCTCCATAACCATATTTAAGCTGTCTTGATAATCGGCTTCGTTAAAAAGCCCGGAGTCTCCGGAGTAATGAAATTACGGTTATACTTCTTCCTTTTTTAATATTTTATTGGAAGATATTATTTTGAAGTCGCTGCCGCTTCTTTAATAAAATAAACCTCAGGCATTCCTACAACACCCGATTCTTTCATTGCTTCTTTGAGACTATCTGATTGAGAAAACTTCTGGAGACTCTCTATGCTTTCCCATTCGAGTAGAACAAATAAATCATTCGGATTGTCTGCACTTTGAAATATTTTACCCCCTTTCGAACCATTTTCCGATCGAAATGAACTATGCTTGTCGAAGATGGGTTTCCATTTTTTAAAGTCTTCAACTTTGTGATGAACAAGTATGTGCACCATTCTTTTAGTTCCTTTTATTTAGTTAAAAAATATTCTGAGCATCAACCATGCATTGCTGCAATGCCGATAAAATTTCTTCAAGAGATTTTCCTTTAATTAATTTTGCTTTTACAGATTTTTATATTCTATTTTGATAAGGGCAAATCAGAATTATAACAATCCCTAAAAAGTTTCCATTTACCGTCTTCTGCTTTCCATAGCGTAAGATATTTTCCCTTATCTAATAGTTTACCGTCTTTATCCGTAAAAGTGAATTCACCCTCTTCTGCCAGCATATTTTCATCACCCCATAAACCGGTTGTCAACAGCCCTATTTTATTTGCGCCGGCTTTCATAACAGCAGAGTAATGAGCTTGAATTTGACTTCTGCCTATTAATGCAGGTGCATTTGGTTCCATCGATTTACCATCAACAGTAAACAAATTAGCCAAACCAACCGAGTCGCTTCTATTGAATAAGTTTATGAAGTCACTATTTGCCGCATCAATTTCTTTTTTGGCATTTTCTAAATCAAATACGGTTTCTTTTTGCTGTGATAAACAACCTGCTGCTAACAATAGCATGAAGGCAGGAATAACAAGAATGATAATTATTTTTGCTTTCATAGGGAACCTTTATTTAAGATTAAATATTTGGTCCGTTTATTTTTTGTTGTATTCATTTAAAAGCTTCAATGCAGACATCCGCTGATTGATAGAGATATTAATGCTGTTATCGACGACGCTTTTAATCTCGGGCATTTCAAAATATTTTATACAATCGGCCATGGAATCAAATTCAAATTCAATAATGCGATTAGGAGAACCGTTTAGGTAATTTTCATAAGAAGTAATCCGCTTAACTTCCTTAGGTGTTTGCAGAGTATTTACTACTGTTTTAACCATATCAAGGTAGGCTGATTTATTTCCTATACCGTAATCAAGCATGCTTACGCGCTTTATAGGAAATCTTTTTGATTCACCAGCGTTATAATCTCCTCTTTTTTTCATAACAACAACGCCCGTCACCATTCCATGATCTAGTACCTGATCGACAACCTTTCGTATATCGGGATTATCAAAATACTTTGCGGCATCGAGGTTGTCGGCAAATTCAAATTCAACAACCCGCCCGGGCGATTCGTTGAAATAATTATCATATGAAGCTAGTGAAACCAACTCCGAAGGCTGCTGCAGAGTGCTTATTATGGTTTTAACCCAATCTAGGTAAGCAGCTTTTCCGCCCATTGGGTAGTCAATAGAATAAACATATTTAATTGAACCGTTTTGCGCATATGACGGGCTTTCAATTAGAAATATTGAAAGAATTGTAAGGACAACTGCTGCAAAAAAAACTTTCATAAAACAACTCCTAAAAAAAATTAAATAGAAAATTTTGTTAAATATTAAATGGGCATGATTCAAGAGTCATAAGTCTCCGGAATCAAAAAAATACACATGGTTTGAAAAAATTCTGTGACCCTGACTGACTCTGAAGCGAAAAAAGCTATGCCTGCATTTTCTTTTATGAAGCAATTTCTTATGCAGTGATCTTTTTAATCATCATCAATTTTGCCGCCGTGATCACCAACCAGCATCCACTTTCCGTTTTTCTTCATAAGAATATCCGTCCATCTTCCTTTTTCAGACATCGGAGTGCCGTCCGGTTTTTCGAATACCTGTGAATAGTAGTAATGCACATAAGCGAAATTACCGTTAACCCAGATTCTGGCAGGCTTGATTATATAGTATTGCTGTTTGCCTTTCTTGTTCCAGTATTTAAAGTATTTAGATACATCGGCTTTAGAACTGGGAGCTTCACTGCTGTAGTTCCATCCGTTGTATGAATCATCCCAATAAGTCAGCATATTAGTCGGATCTTCAGCCGTCCCTGCTTCCCAATAAGCCTGCACACCTTTCCAGACATCTTGCTGCTCGGCAGTCCATTCCTGTGCAGAGGCAGACGAAGATAATAGAGCAGTTAAAACTAACAGACAGAAAAAAACAGGTGTTTTTGTTTTCATAAAGATTACTCCTTTGTTAAGATGTGTTGAAATGAATCTGATTAAACCCGCAATATTTCATTAAAAAATAAGTTAAAATATTGCAGTTGATAAAGATCTAGCTAAAGTTTTTTAATTAAGGATTAAATAAAATTTTATGCCGAACTAAATTTTCAAGGGGGGGTAGTTTTTTAATCAACTCACCAAGTCCAAGCATTTTTATGAGTTTATCCGCAGTAAATTTAATTGCGGAAATAAGATAGAAAAACAGAGATGTAATATCAAAGATTACCGGGAAGTATTGTGTTGGGGTTCACTTCTCTTAAAAAAGAAATTAGATTAATATTCGAAATATTTCTTGCATATAAGCTTTTAATTCTTCAAATTTCATTTGTCATTTGCGGGGAGGGGGAAAAACAGGGATGTAAACCAGATTCTCCTTCCGTAATCCGATTCCGGGAAAGTATATAGTAGAAATTTATAGGAATTTTACTGTATAAATTGGAGAATCATTCTTGATTCTTCTGGATTTTACGGGAGGGTAAAAATGAAAAACATATCTGCAAAAATTATTTTCTTACTAATCTTAATCTCCTTTTTCTATTCTGAAAGCTTCCCGCAACAGATCAAGCTGTCAAAAAGGGTTATGACGAATGATGAATTCGTCAAACTTAAAAAACATGTAGGAACATACGAGGAAGGGAAGAACTACAATCAAATTATAAATGGACATGGAACAGGTTTGAAGCCTCCTACCGAAGAGCAATGGAAGGAAATGAAAAACCAACAGCTCATTATTGATAAAATTGATTATCCGCTTCAAAAAGCGATGATTCCTTCAAGCTGTGATAATTCGGCAACCGTCTGGTTTCCTCCAATTGGAAATCAGGGTCTTGAAGGATCTTGTGTTTCGTGGGCATGTGCGTATTATGTAAAGACATTTCAGGAAGCAAGAGAACACAATTGGGATCTTTCCGGATGTACTTGGTCAAATTGGGAGCCAAGTGTTGCATATCAGGACAAAATATTCAGTCCTGATTTTGTTTATCACCAAGTAAATAATGGAGGAGACAATGGTTCTACATTTTCTTCTAATATGGATTTATTAGAGCAAATCGGATGTTGTACTTGGGATAGAATGCCGTATAAATCATCGGATCACACAACATGGCCATCTGAAAATGCATGGAGACAAGCTCCCTTGTACCGCTCTCAAACAGGTTATGGTTATATGCCGGTTGATACAGATTTAGGTATTGAAGATTTGAAACAATTGTTGGCTAATGGAAATTTAGCCGTAATTAATATTGATGCGGCCTACTTCGGTGAGAACTTTACACCTGAAGATTTATGGACTTTAGACAATTATCCCGGTGGAGGCGGACATGCAAATACTATTGTAGGTTATGATGATAATTTTGGACCATATACTGAATCGGGAAGTTCAAATAAATATGGAGCATTTAAAGTTGCTAATTCTTGGGGAATAAGTGTAATGTGGGAAAATATATCTGATGGTTTCTATTATATATCATATGAATGCATGAAACAGAGAATTCAATGGGTATGTATGTATGAAAATTTTATTGATTATAAACCGAAAATGGTTGCTGTATTTGAAATGAACCAAAGCCGACGCGGCGAGAATCTAATTAATATTGGAAAAGGTAATACAACTTCTCCGGCAGCTATTAAATCTTTTAACCATCGGTTGTATACTGGAGGCACCCCATATCCTAACAATCCAATGGTTGTTGATATCACTGAATTTATCCCATATATGTCTGGTTCAAACGACCAATTTTTTATCCAAGTTTATAATGAAGGAGGCTTAGGGACAATACAATATTTTGCTATTGAAATGTATGATGATTATTCAAGCGGAATACCAACAAGAGTTTATACATCAACAGAAACACCTCAAAGTACTCAACAAAACGAAAATGTATTTGCGAATGTTTTTACATCGGAAGAGACAATAATAATAACATATCCTTCAGGGGGAGAAAAATTTGAAGTAGGCAGTAATCCAATTATAACATACACATCATACGGGACTAGCGGCCATATAAATTTAGATTATTCAACTAATGCAGGCACAACCTGGAATACCATTGCCGACAATGTAGAAGACAATGGTTCATATTCAGGGTGGACGGTTCCAAATACTCCATCAGCAAATTGCAAAATAAAAATAAGTGATGTAGATGGAAATCCTTCAGTAATAAGCAAAGGATTAATTAGACTAGGCCCATGTGAATTTACAGAACAAACATCAATAAATTTAACCGGTGTCAGCAATAGTTCGGTTGCATGGGGAGATTATGACAACGATGGCGATCTCGATATAGTTTTAACAGGTTGGAATGGAAACAACCCTATTTCAAAAATTTACAGCAATAATGGAAACAACACTTTTAAAGAAGAGACTTCAATTTCCCTCGTAGGAGTTTTTCATAGTTTGGTTAAATGGGGAGACTATGATAATGACGGTGATCTCGATATACTTTTGTGCGGCATAAAAACAAACGGAGATATTATAAGTACCATAAATCGAAATAACGGCAATAATACATTTACAGAATTAACTTCAATCTCTTTAGCCGGAGTCCAAGATGGTTCAGCAGACTGGGCTGACTACGATAATGACGGTGATCTTGATATACTCTTAACCGGATCATCTGAATCAGGACCTATTTCAAAGATATACAAAAATAATGGCAATAACGCATTTACAGAACAAACATCGATATCTTTAACAGACATTTATGCATGTTCAGCGGCATGGGGAGATTATGATAATGATGGTGATTTGGATATTCTTTTAACCGGGTGGTGTGAAAGTGGATACATATCGAAAATATATCGCAATAACGGAAACAACACATTTACAGAACAA
>DATKLQ010000011.1:0-2873 GCA_035542335.1 Ignavibacteriaceae bacterium
CATCAGCTTCTTTCCCTCTGATCAAATGATTAATATGAACCGCGCCCGTTATAATTTTAAATCTTTGTGAAAATTTAATTAATAAGTGAAGAAGCAGAACTGAATCGGGACCGCCGCTCAAGCCCACCAATATTTTATCATTTTTTTCAATCAGATTTTTTTCATCAATAAACCGGAGGACTTTCTGCTCAAGCTTGTTCATTTTTTACTTCAGCAGCTTTTATTTAGCAGGACTATGACCCGGAGGATTCTCATTCATGATCCTTTCAACATATTTCCCTAGTACGTCAAACTCAAGATTAACGGTATCTCCAGGCCTTTTATCTGAAAATATCGTTTCATTCCAGGTGTGCGGGATTATTCCGATGGAAAAGCAATTTTCCTTAAGTTCGGCGACAGTCATGCTTACTCCGTCAATCGCAACGGAGCCTACATAAATCAAATATCTTTTAAATTGTTCAGGGAAGGTAATTTTCATAAAATGGCTGTTGGATAATTCCTTCACTTCTGAAACTACCCCTGTAGTATCCACATGTCCGAGCACAAAATGCCCGCCCAGCCGGTCATCGGTTTTTAACGGACGTTCAAGGTTCACTCTTCCTGAAATATTAAGAGCGCCGAGATTTGTTTTCTTTAAAGTTTCTTCAATTACATCAAGGGAAAAAGAGGATCCTTCCTGATTTACAACAGTCAGGCAGCAGCCGTTCACGCTGATGCTGCTTCCGATTTTCATATCATCAAGAACCTTAGAGGCTTTAATTACAAGGCGGTATCCTTCGCCTGTTTTTATTTTTTTAAGAAGTTCGCCTGTCTCTTCAACCAAACCGGTAAACATTTTTAAAATCCGGGAAATATTTATAAAATTTATAAAAATAAAATTAAGAAAACATTTAGAAACTTTAACCAGGGGAAGAAGGCGAATTTTAAGATAAGATAAGACGAAAAGGGCATCCAAAGATATCCGGACTAATTTTCCAACCTAAGTTTTTCTTAATCAATATTCTAAAATGAAAATTTAAGATTGCTAGTTAAATATGGAAAATCTAAAATAATATTCAATGCTCAATATTCGATTTTCAATGATCAATTTTATCAAACAATATTTTAAATGTTTTTTGCCGGAATTAGAGCAATTTACTTGCAAAGCTCAATAAGCACATCATCCCCGATTTTTTCCAGGCTGCCTACTTTTAATTTAATTGATTTTTTAACAGACTTGATTCCCAGGCTGCTAACCAAAGGAAGCCCGCAGCCCAGCAGCTTTGGAGAAACAATGAGCTTTATATCATCAAAAAGATTTTCCTTGATAAAAGAAGTATAGATTTCGCTTCCCCCCTCCACCAGCACCGATGCTATCTGCAGCTTGCCAAGCTCCTTCAGAACAGCTTTCAGATTTAATTTCCTGTTCCTGCTTTCCTTTACAAAAATTATCTGAGCCCCGGTGGACAATATTTTCCTAATCTTCCCGTTCTTTGCCGAATTGTTCTTTTTTGAAGTAACTAAGATTAATTTTTTGTCACCGTTATTTGTAAAAATTTTATAGCCGGATTTTATTTTCAGGTTGGTATCGAGCACAACTCTCTTGGGATTTCTTCCTTCGGTCAATCTCACGGTAAGCCGCGGATCGTCCTTCAGAACCGTACCTGCACCTACCAGCAGGGCGTCATATTTCCCCCTGAGGCTGTGGACGTACTTTCGTGCAGTGAGTGAGGAGATCCATTTAGATTCGCCGTCCTTGCCTGCTATCCGTCCGTCGGCGGTTTGGGCTGCTTTTAAAGTTACATACGGAATTTTTTTTGTAATAAACTTGAAAAAAAATTTATTCAGGTTTATGCATTCATTTTCAAGCACCCCGACTTTTACCTCGATTCCCGCAGCCTTAAGTTTCTTGATTCCCTGCCCGCTTACAAGAGGGTTCATATCAAGAGTGCCGATTACAACTTTTTTAATTTTCTTTTCAATTATTTTATTAACACAAGGAGGTGTTTTGCCGTGATGGCTGCAGGGTTCCAAATTAATGTAAAGAGTTGAGCCCTCAACATTTTCCTTTGCATCGTTTATTGCATTTATCTCAGCGTGGTTTCCGCCGAACTTCTGATGATAGCCTGCCCCGATAATCTTATTATTTTTAACTATTACGCAGCCGACGAGAGGATTCGGGCTGACGCTACCTATCCCCTTCTTTGCAATTTCTATTGCAAGTTGTATGTAAGATTCATCTGTCAAAGTGGAATATTTTAGGTGTAAACTATTTTATTGATAAAATTTCAAACTCCATGACGCCTGCCGGAGCTTTTACAGTTACCTTCTGTCCCTCTTTCGCACCCAATAAGCCTTGCCCTACCGGTGACGTAACCGAAATTTTTCCCGCCTGAAAATCAGCCTCTTCTGGTGAGACGAGCATATATTCAAATATCTTTTCATTCTTAAGGTTCCGAATTTTAACATTGGAAAGGATGTGCACCTCACCGTCCCTGAATTGAGAGGTATCAATTACCCTTACACGTGAAAGAATATTTTCCAATTTGCTTATTTTTAACTCAAAGAGCCCTTGCTCCTCTTTTGCCGCATCGTACTCCGCATTCTCCGAAAGATCCCCGTGTGATCTGGCTTCGGCAATTTTTGCCGCAATCTCCTTCCTGCCGCTGGTTTTAAGATCATGCAGTTCTTTTTCAAGTTCCAGGAGCCTCTCCTTAGTAAGGTACACAAAGTTCGTTTCAGTCATAATTGTAAGGTCTTTTTATAATTTATTTTCCTTTTGTGATTTTTCTTCTTTTTAAAAAAAAATTACCACCGGTGTCTCAGTGGCAGGTGAAAAATTAAAAAAATTAATCTAGCTTGTCAAGTTCCGAGAAGTTCAGACGTGTCCTACC
>DATKLQ010000012.1:0-9354 GCA_035542335.1 Ignavibacteriaceae bacterium
AAAAACATTGAAGTAATTCCTGCAGTTAAAAGAGTATCAAATCCGAAAGGAGCTTCATCATAAAAATGCCCGGGGACCACCTCATATATTTTACTTAAATCCCTGTAGGCTATCGGGCCGGTAGAGTACTTACGGTTAACATTTTCAAAGCTAATTTCATAAAATGTTTTTGTATTAATAAAGTCGCTCAATTTACCTGCAAAAATCCAGTGGCCGACATTTGCCTGGCTGTACCAGGAGTCTGTAAATATTCTGCTCGGTCGCTGTTCGTTTGTAATTTCTGCGATTTGGAATGGTGTACGCATATAATCGGTTGGGTTCCAGAATTGGACTCCGTTTATGCCCCATGCAGGATTATTAAATTGATTATCGGTGGCATTAAGCGCAACGTTACGGCTGATACCTGTAGTAGTCGATAGCATAAGGGTCATCGATCTGGTTAGATTTGAATTTAACTTTAAAGAAAAATTATCTTCCCTGTAATCGTCCCTGCTTAAAGGAATAAGAAGCATTTCTTTTTCAAATCGGTAGCTGGCAAAAAACCGCAAATTACCCAGCGCTTCTCCGATAATCGGTATTGGACCGCCGAAACTTGCATCAATATTATAATCAGGTTTTATTGTTGGTCTTCTTCTCCGCTCCCACATCCATACCTGCTGGGCAGCTGCCGGGGTAAGATCATTGGTAGGATCGCCATCCAGTAAAAGTCCTCTGGAAATAGCATCCCATCCGATAAATACGGGGTACTGCCGGGCTGTATATTCATCCCATCCGGCTTCAGTACCAATAAATGCTACTGCAGGATCTAAGTAAGGCCGGTTCCACATTGACATAGGATCAAAGACTGAGATACCGAAATACTTCTGAGTAGGAGCGCTGTATTTCATCTGAATAGATCCGGAATAAGACTTTATATCTCCTTCTTTAGAAACAATATTTATAATACCGGATCTTACCTGCCCATACTCGGCATTAAAACCTCCTCGTTCAATAGATACTTCCTGAATTGATGTTAAAGCTACATCTGAAATCGGTTTATTATTTCGCGGATCACGAAAAGTTACTCCGTCAATCTGAAAAAGTAATTGATCCGCGCTTCCTCCTCTGACTACCAACCCTTCTTCAATTCCGGCCTGTAAAGATGCAACTTCAGAAATTGACGTAACAGGAAGGACACTTATTTCATCCTCACGTATCGATGATACACTTGATGATACATCCTTCTTTACAATGCTTCTTTCCGAAAGTACCGTTATGTTCTCAAATTCTATTGCAGCAGTCGTCATTTCTATATCTACCGGGGAAGTTTGATCTATATGCACTTCAATATTGCTGACAGTTACTTTGGAATAGCCGACCATACTTGCGATTATGGTTTGAATTCCCGGCGGAACTTGCAGAATGGTATAATAGCCGTCCAGATTTGTAGTAGAACCTAGAGTAGTTCCCTCCACTACAAGATTGACACCCGGCAGAGGTTCCCCTGTTTCTTTATCAGTAACTCTACCGGCTATTTTCCCTGTTGTTCCGGCAAAATTAATATCCGCAAAAAATGCAATTATTGATATTAAAATGATGAAAATCCGGTATTTTTTAGATAGCATAGGCTTTCTCCTAATTAGATTCTAATAAAAATCCATTTTTACGGTTTGAACATTTTTATCTTTATGAACAATTAAATCAAATAAATACTTTACTGAACAGGTTCCAGATATGTTTAATTCTAAGAAAAAAAATCTTTATTGTCTTAAGTGAGCCGAATACTAAATTCTGTATAAACTTAAGTCTGCTTAGCGTGAACATAAAAATTCCTGAAAACAGGAAAATGAAAACACAAAATTCAAGGAAATCCGAATTTATATACCAATAAACGAGACTGCCGTTTAAAAAATTATCACCGGTAAATAACTCTAGAAAAATGCGAAGGATTATTAAAAATGAAATTGTAACAAATGTTGCCAATGCGGAGGCGCCATTAATGCTTTTGTTTAAAAGACTAATAATAAAAACTGCGGCAATCATTGCTATGAAAAAGCTGAAGATCTTAATCATATATAAGCAGAACTCAAAATTTAATCCCTGAGCGACGGGAACAAGCATGATTGAGAAGAGCAGTAAAACTAAGGTTGTCATCCTCCCGACAAGAACAAGCTTCCTGTCGGACACAGTAGGATTTAAGCTTTTATAGAAATCGAAAGTAACAAGTGTTGAAGTGCTGTTAAAAAGGCTGGCAAATGATGCCGTTAATATAGCTGCTACTCCGATAATCAAGCCGCCCCGCAGGCTCTCCGGGAGTATGCCTAAGTAGAAAATAGTATTCAATGATTCTTCCGATGTGGCCCCTTCAAATAAATAATACATTACAAAACCGGGGAGGATGAAGATTAAAATCGGGACAATCTGAAGAAATCCGGATAGAAGAGCAGCCCTCCTTACGGATGAAATATTTTTACTGCATAAAATCTTCTGCACCATGCATTGATCGGCGCACCAAAACCAGAAGCCCAAAATCGGAAGCCCCGCAAAAATTCCAGTTAAGCTCAGATCGGGATTACTAGTAAATCCTAGAAGTGAAGAAATATTTGTGTCAATTAAATTTACTCCCTCGCCCCGGTAAATTACCCAGACCAAAAATCCCGCTATGCCGATTACAATTAAGAACATTTGAATTATATTAACATAAATCTCGGCCTGAAGACCGCCGACTATTATATATATTCCTGTTATAATAAGGAAAAAAAGGAGTGAAGAATAAGAATCGGCACCGGTTATCCTTGAGATAAGTATGCTCCCGAGGACAAGAATTACAACCAGCCTGATTGATATATTATAAAGAATATAAACGGCAGAAAGAAAATACCTGCAGGTTTTATTGTATCTTTTTTCAAAATATTCGGGGAGGGTATTAATTTTTAATTTCAGATAAATGGGGGTTAGGAAAGCGGCGAGGAAAACCAACATAATAATTGATACAATTCCATAAATAAGTGCTACTCCTGAAACTTCCGAAAACCAAACCAAACCGATAAAATAGGGGCTTACGATCGAGCAGGTTAAGAAGGAAATACCTAAAATAAACCAACTCTTATTCCGATTAGCAAAGAAATAGCTCTCAATTGTAATTTCCTTAGGCCTGGAAACATACATTGTAATCGAAATCAGAGATAAAAAGAGTATAAAATATAAAAAAACACCTACAGTAGATAAACCGAACAATAACTTACTCTCTATTATGGAATTGACACAATTATGGTATGTTTAAGAAACAATCTTTATACCGAGAGTTATTTTCTTTGAAAACGGAAAGAAATAAAGGTTTTTCTAGTGTTTTGCAGCACTTTTTATATTAAAAGAATAAAACCTTAATACAGGTATTTATATTAAAATGATAAAGAGGATAGGATGAATGGCAATAAAATCAATTATAGCAGAATTTATTTAATAGGATAAAAATATTTTATACAATGATTTTAACGGATTAGATTGAAAAGAATCCGGAACCATATTTCTATCATTCAATTGAATAATCATTTATTTCTTATAAGAATATACGTTGTCGGCACAAAAAAATCTTTCTTAGGGATATTTTCGTATTATTATATTTTTAAATGCTTGTATTGCTACTTCATTCCCAGCTTATTGCACATGCGGTAGAAATTAGACGGTGCTATGCCGAGTTTCCGCGCGGCTTCCGATTCGGAATTAGTTTTATCTTTTACATAATTAAAATAGCGCCAGCGGAAAATATTTTCCATTTCCTTCCAGGATAATATTTCGTCTCCGAACCAGAACTCCGGTCCGGAAATGGATCCTATCTTCTTCGTACCGATTACGTCAAGCACGTCTTCTGATCCGATATCCCCTTCGCATGAAATTAAAATTCTTTGTATAACATTCTGCAGCTGCCTTATATTTCCGGGCCATTCATAAGATTTCAGCGCTTCCATTGCTTCGGCTGTAATTCCGGGTACAGGTATAGACATTTGTTCGCTGTATTTTTTAACAAAGTAATCCGTCAGCAGCGGAATATCTTCAATGCGCTCCCGCAGGGCCGGGAGGTAAATATAAATTACATTCAGCCTATAGAAAAGATCCGCACGGAATTTCTTCTCCTCAATTGCTTTTTCAAGATCGATATTTGTAGCTGATATTATACGGACATCTACTTTCACTTTTTCCTGCCTGCCGATTTTATCAAGCTCCCCTTCCTGCATCACTCTAAGCAGCTTAACCTGTGAAGAGGTAGAAAGTTCACTAATTTCATCTAAAAAAATTGTTCCTTTATTTGCTACTTCGAAAAGACCTTTCTTAGGGATTACAGCACCCGTAAAAGATCCTTTTTCAAATCCGAATAATTCACTTTCAACCAGTTCCTGGGGAATGCTTCCCGCATTTATTGAAACAAAATTTTCATATTTCCTTTTGCTTGAATAGTGTATATTGGCGGCAACAAGCTCTTTGCCGGTTCCGGAAGCACCTGAAATAAGGACAGTTGCATCCTGAAGCGATGCTTTTTCAATCTGTTTCCGGAGCCTCATTATTGCCGGTGATTCCCCTATGAGCTTTTTGTTGGCAAGAATATTCTGGATGGACTGATTCAGCTTGTAATTTGATCTTGATTTTTCCTGGTTCAGGTGTTTTTTTTCATAAGCATTTAAAATTGATAAGAGGAGATCGGTAGGCTGATAAATAAATTCCTTAATATCGGAAGGATATTTTGTGCAGAACCACATAGCACCCGCTTCAATCAGATTATTTGCAAATTCAAAATCTGTAGTATTAATAGTCATTTTGGTTATTACAATTATCTGTATAAAGGGATCTATCGATTTTATGCGGCGAATTAATTTCTCGCCGGTAATAGGGCCTACAATTTGGTAATCCATTATTATTACATCAAATTCTTCATGTTTTTCTGACAAAAGCTTGAGGGCTGATTGGCCGTCTGCAACTGCCTCCTTTATGACAAGGCGGTCGCAGAAAGGCTCCAGCGTGCTTTTAATCCTGTTTACATCAAAAGATTCATCTTCAATTAATAAGATGTTGATCAGCTTATCGAATTTCATTTTGTTCCTTTTGCTTTTTCTAAAAATTCACTCTCGAATTCTATTTCCGAATAAGAAAATGCTAAAGCCCTCAAGTATGTTTTATAGTTAAAATGATTCGGCATCCGCCTTCCTCTTTATTTACAGCGTCAATTTCCCACCCGCATCTTTTAGAAATTTCATATGCAAGATAGCAGCCGTACCCGCACTGCTTATCTTCAGGTTTCGTAGAAATATTTTCAAGAAATATTCTTTTTATGCCGAACTCATTCTTTTCCAAGAGGTCGGGTCTTATTCCTTTACCGTTATCCTCAATTATCAAGGTAGAGTATTTGTTGTCAGGATAATATAATGAAGATATTGAGATTAGGATTATATCTTTATCCGAATGTTCAATAGCATTTTGTATTATGGGTTCAATAATTTCCCAAACAACAAACTCATTAACGGGTATGCATGGTAAATTTTGATCGAGATTGAAATTAAATTTAATAGTTTTTACCTGATAAGCAATCCTTAAAAAAATATTGTTTACAATAAATCTCAGTACCTCATTAAGGTTGGTGTTAAAAATTTGATTTCTAATGGTCTGCAACGGAGGATTATACCATTTCATATCATATATAACACGCGCGATAAAATTTGCATATTTCGAAACCCTATACTTTATTTCCTTAATATTTTTTTCATCGGCTCTTTCCAGATCCTCACTGATAAAACCCATAACTTTTTCGGCTTTGTGATGCGTATGGTAGATCCTTTTTGTAAACAGATGTTCTTTTTTTTGGGCTATATGTTCGCGCAAATGCAGTTCTCTCTCCGCGAATAACAATTCCCTGGCTTTATCCCTTTCACGAAGAGTATATGTTGATATATAAAGCATTGCAAGCAGCCCTAGCAGAATGAGCGAGGAAAAAAATATTGCTGTCTTATTAAAGCTTGAAAGCATCTGCTGGCTGATGAAAGAAAGATCGGGATGAATTTTTAAATATACCGCCCCGCTGTACTCACCGTGCGGCACCAACGGAATATAAACATGAAATATATTCTGAGCCTCCTCGAAGCTTGTAATTAATTCGGAATTGATCATTGAATTATGAATGCCCGAATACCTGGCAACCGCTTCCTTATAAATAGGGTTGCTCATTGTATCCGAAAGACGGTGATTATAAAAATATGAATAAACCGACTGCCCCAGATCCATGGCAATGAACTTATCATTATACGGCAGGATTACACACATCTCTTCGACATTCCTCTTCATAAGAGGCTGCTTTAAAATACTATTCAGCGCATGGATCAGGTTTCTCTCTCTCGTTGCCTGATCTTCGTGCTCCTCCAAAGATTCGGACCCCAGAAGCAGCTCAAGCGATGTTGTACTTAAATTCCCGATCTGCTCCGCAGAATTCTGTTTATACCAATCCATTGTATCCGAAAGGAGTGAGCTTATTGTATTCTGCTGCAAATGCGTGACAAACACCTGGAAAATTACAAGTGTTAAAAAAATAATTAGTATATGTCTCCACTCAAACCGGACTGCATGAAATTTATTGGGTAATTTCATAAACAAAAAGCTCCTCTATTTTAATGTAACCTTTTCACTCATTATCTGGGCAGTCGCCGAACTTAGAGCTTCTTCGACCGAAATTTTATTCTGCAATGCCTTATGGAAATGCCGCGCCATTATTTCGGATATCCGCGTATAATTATCAAGGAAGGGACGGTGTTTCCCCCACTTGAGAAGTTTTTGGGTCTGTGCAAGCTCTTTATGGTTAAGAAGATAAAGACTATCTTTATATATTTCTAAATTAATCGGCAGATAACCTCCGGATTCATACAAGATTTTTTGATTTTCTTTTTCGAACATGAAGTTTATAAATTTTAAAGCTTCTTCTTTCCTATTGGAAAATTTAGATATCATCAAGCTCCACCCTCCGAATACACCTGAAGTACTGTTCCCTTTAAAATGAGGCATCGGTGCAATCTCCATGTTGGCAATATTGGATGTGTCTTTTAAAAAAGATTTATATTGTTTATGATAGCCTACCCAGCCCCTTAGGAATACGGCATTCTTCTCATTTGCATAAATATAGCTGTTATATTCATCAAGGCGGGTCACTTCAATCGGAGAAAACTTATACCTATGAATTAAATCCGTCATTAATCGTAAGGCTCTCGCCGAGGAAGGGCAATTTAAATTTATAGGGTTTCCGTAAAATATGTTATCGCTTTCTTCGTTTGACAGCATTTCGTGATAGCAGCACATCATCCCCTCAAAATTATTCCCGGTAAAAATATAAAAGGGATTTTTCGAATTACGGAAACGGTTCCCCAAAGAAATAAATTCATCCCAAGTCAATGAATTCTGAATTTTCTTTTCAATCGTTTCGCCATCAGGCAGCTGCCTTATCAAATCTTTTCTGTAGTACAATACACCGATGTCGAGGAAAAGAGGAAACGCAACAAGATTGTTATTATGGTAGCAGGCTTTCAGCGCTCCCTGATTTACATTTTTCATAACTTTATCGCTAAACCGCCTATCCATGTTATAACCCCATTTGGCAAACCTCGGTATCCAAATCAAATCTACGGCAAAAATATCGATACCGTCGCTCCTGCTCCTTAATGATCGCGTAAGTATTTCTTTCCTGTCGTTAGTTGTAAAGTGGTAGAAAGGAAGGTTAACCGGTATGACTTCTATTTCGTTTTTATATTTTTGATTGAATTTATTGATAATCTTCAGATGTGCGTCGGATATATTATCAATATAGTAAAGCTTTCTTACCGGATTCTCCGGAAACAGGCTTACTTGAAACGGGAAGTATATAAAGAAAACTATAGAAAGAAGAGAAACTAAAATTGTTATAAACCAAAAAGGAGATTTTTTTATTAAATCTGAAATTTTTCCCAAGGCAGTTCCCGGTTTTTTTCTCAACTATTCCCCATTTAAACTAAAAAATGGCAGGTTCAATTGCAAAGAAAAAATTATTAGGGCAGGGTTGTTTTATCTCCTATTTCCGGGGGCAGTTAATGATCCAAGTTCATAAATTAAATTAAGAACAATAAGATTGATGTTAACATTGTTCTGGATTAATGAGGATAATCTGTCCAGCTTTGAAACGATGTTGTCCAGTTTTAGCCCGGGAAACTTTGAATGAAATTTTTCCAGGGTTTCGAGATAGCGTTCAAAAAAATAATTTCCTGCGCCGGTTCTGTACTTCTGCAGGTCATTAAGCCAGACTATAATCATCTGGATTAATAGTTTTATTGATTCCGGATCACCTGACGATAAAAAAGAAGAGAATTCGTTTAAAGCCGAATGGTATTTTCTCCCCAGCGAATACCGCAGAATAAGAATTGTTCTATCTCTTAAATTCTCAAAGTCATGCTCCAGCAGGCTTACAGCCGTTTGAACCGATCCGCCGGCAAAAGGAGCCGCTTCCTCGGCTAATTTTTCTTCGGCATTAAAGTATTTCACCAGGATATTTTTTATATCATCATTTGCTAAAGGCTGAAAATTCAAGATCCAGCATCTTGATTTAATAGTATCCCTGAGGAGTGAAGGGAATGGCGTTGTCAAAATAATGATTACACCTTCGGGAGGTTCCTCCAGGTTTTTTAAAAGAGCATTTTGAGCCGCTTCATTCATTAAATGCGCATCGGAAATAAGAATAATCCTGTAGGCCAGATCGGTAAAAGAGAGAGAAAGGAATTTTTTTATATCCCTGATGCTGTTAATCTTTATTGTCCCTGCCCTAGGCAGGTTGATTTTATAATAAGGATTGGCAATCTTAATTTCCAGTTCTTCCCTCAGCAATTGTATTTCATCGTTTGAGAGCTTCTCTGTAGGATTATTCTCATCGGTCTCATTTTTTCCGCGGGGCAGAGGAATAATATATTTAATATAGGGTTCAGATAGAGAGGCAATTGAATTTAAAATTTTCGGATTAACATGCCCGCCGGATTTTTTATTCAATGCTTCTGCAAACCTGAGCGCAAAAAATTCTTTTCCAATTCCGGGGATACCTTGAAATAGGAACGCGTGAGGTATTTTATTTGAAGCTAAAAGATTTGATAAAGTAGTTTTAACGAGGGACTGGCCGTAAATCCCGTTCCAATAATCATTCATCGAAGAGTGAAAAGATATCTTTAATAATCATCTTCGTTATAAAAAAAATCTTCATCTGAAGGATAATCCGGCCAAATATCCTCAATAGATTCGTACGGTTCATCGGAATCTTCCAGCTCCATTAGATTTTCAATAACTTCATAAGGAGCCCCGATTCTATCGGCATAGTCGATCAATTCT
>DATKLQ010000013.1:0-3527 GCA_035542335.1 Ignavibacteriaceae bacterium
TTTAGTTGTATTATTCCTGGGAGTCTATCCTTCGGCAATGCTGAACTTGATGAACAGCTCGGTTAATTCAATAGTAAAATTCATGATCGATTCACAAACTTATTTCAGCTCAATTGGAAATTTTTAGATAAGGAATGTTGTGCAGAACAGTCTCAGCTATATCACTGAAAGCTTAAGTTTAATTAAACCTGAAATAGCGATCTCTGCCGCAATTGTTTTTCTTGCGGCAATTGATCTAATCTTCAAGAATAAGAGGGTTCTTCCCTATATTGGACTAATAGGCCTTGCTGCCGCCGCCGTTTTTGCTGTTCAGCAGCTCGGGATGAACATTTTTGCATCATCAATTGACAACTCCAACGGATTAATGATCATCGATTCCTTCGGGGCATTCTTCAAATTGATCGTATTGCTGGCTTCCTTTTTCGTAATCTTTTTTTCATTGTCATCTAATGAAATAAAAAAAGTATTTGAACGTCACGGCGAGTATTATACTTTGATATTCGGAATGATCCTGGGTATGTTCTTTATGATCTCTTCTGCAGACTTAATTTTGGTATATCTTTCCCTGGAACTGGTATCTCTCTCTTCTTACGTCCTGGCCGGTTTCACTAAGCAATCCCTGCGGAACAGCGAAGCATCTCTTAAGTATGTTATATATGGTAGCGTTTCATCGGGAATAATGCTTTTCGGCATTTCAATCATTTACGGATTAACCGGCAGCACGAATCTTTATGAAATTAATTCAGCCCTGCAGAGCCAGTCAATCCAGGGATTAGCTTTTGTTCTTTCATGCATTTTAATTTTTGCCGGTATCGGCTATAAAATCTCGGCTGCACCATTCCATTTCTGGACTCCCGACGTTTATGAAGGCGCACCGATTACAATTACCGCATTTCTATCTATCGCCAGCAAAGCTGCCGGATTTGCACTATTAATCAGATTTATTAAAATTACTTTTGTCTACAATATCGATTCAAACGGCTATTGGCAGCTCTTCAATATTTTCGATTGGAAAAGCTTCATTATTCTAATTTCCATACTAACTATGACCCTGGGAAATTTTGCTGCTTTATGGCAGACTAATTTGAAGAGGCTTCTTGCTTATTCAAGCATTGCCCATGCCGGATATATTTTACTGGGTCTCGCAGTGCTCTCAGAGCAGGGTCTAATTGCTATTCTAATCTACTTTGCGGTATATGCTTTCATGAACCTGGGGGCATTTTTTATTGTAATGGTAATTGCCAATAAAATCGGAAGCGAAGAGCTTGAAGATTACAGCGGTCTGGGATATTCAGCTCCGCTTCTGGGAGTATCACTTACAATATTCCTGATATCATTGACCGGCATTCCGCCTACAGCAGGATTTATAGGCAAACTGTATTTATTCCTCGCTCTTATTGATGCAAAAATGATTACAGTAGCTGTAATTGCCCTTCTGAACACCGTAGTATCGCTTTATTATTATATAAGAATTCTTAAATACATGTATCTTGTAAAGACCGAATCCGGGTTACCAAGGTTCTCAATTTCTCCGTTAAATGCTTTAGTTTTGGCTGCTCTTTTACTTCCGATTCTCTTTTTTGGATTGTATTTCACTCCTTTAGTTGATTTTGCAAAATCCTCAATAGGAATGCTTGGATTTTAAGCTCTAAATAGTAGTAGAAAAAAAATTCTTTAAATCCTCTTAAATGCTTGATTTTCAAGCTATTATTAATAATCTTTTAAATGCTTTTATACAATTTATAATTCAGGGAAACTGATTTTTCCGCTGTCTGATTTATTTGATTAAGCCCAGCTTATATTTTAATGATTCCAGCCTTTCTTAATTAATTTTTTGCTCTAACTCAGTAAAGAGACATCTACGCGATATTATGAAATATGTCATTCTTTATATACTCGTTTTCGCTTCTGCTAACCTTTCTCAGGAAAATAATTGGAAAGATATTGATACATTTAAAAATCAATCAATATTTTGTATCGCTTTAAATTCAAAGGGATACATTTTCGTAGGCAGCTGGCTCGGGAAACTCTCGGTATCCTCTGATAATGGAGAAACCTGGAGTGTTAATAACATTGCCACCATAAAGAATCTTATATTTTGTTTAAATATTAATTCGGAAGATTACATTTTCGCAGGAACAATAGGAGGAGGTATTTACCGGTCAACAGATGACGGAAACAGCTGGACTTACTCCGGTTTAAATGATTACTCGGTTATTTCAATAGCTTCGGATTCTAAAAATGTTCTTTATGCTGCAACCGGGGGAAAATCCAGTGCCGTATTTAAATCTTCAGATAATGGAGATACATGGAATATATCCGGTACGGAGCTGGAAAATACAAATATCCAAGCACTGGCTGTTAACTCAAAAGATCAAATTTTTGCCGGAACTTTAAATGGAATTTTTCTTTCGAATGACGGCGGGAAAACCTGGATTCAAAAAAATAACGGCCTTACAAACACCTCTGTTTATTCTCTCGGCATAAACTCCAATGATTGTATTTTTGCAGGCACTCTTTATGACGGAGAAATTTTTTATTCCAGGGATTCCGGCGAAAGCTGGATAAATAAAAGCAATGCCTCTATTAAATCGTTTATCAGATCATTCGCATTTTACAATGAAAAATATATTCTTACGGCAAGTTATGACGGCATATTCCGTTCCGATAATACCGGCGATAGCTGGACAGCATTAAACGACGGATCGGCTGACAAAATGATGCTTGCCCTTGTTATCAACCGGGATGGAATTGCATATACCGGAACATGGGCACACGGAGCATATAAGATTTTTAATCCACTGCTGTCCGCAGATGAAAAAGCCATTCCGGAGGCTTTTGTTTTGGAACAGAATTATCCGAATCCTTTCAATCCTTCAACAAAGATCAGGTATTCAATCCCTGCTTCGTCATTCGTCAGGTTAAAAGTGTATGATATACTCGGTAACGAAATAGCTGTCCTGGTAAATGAAGAAAAATCCCCAGGCATTTATGAAATAGTATTTTCATCTCAGTATCCGGGCGGCAGGCAAATTCCTCTCTCAAGCGGCGTCTATTTTTACTCTCTCCAAGCCGGGGAATTCTCAAGCACAAAAAAATTTATTATTTTAAAATAGATTTGAGTGCAGCATCCTGTTAAAGTTAATTGTCATGGTTAATGGTTAATTTGTTAATCGTTAATGTTAATTGTTCATCGGAAATTATTGAGACAATTAACCATTAACCTGCCATGCCGGCAGGCAGGCTTTTAACAATTAACACTATCCGGATCAATATATTCTTTTTTTTATTTAAATTGACTAGAGAATAAGCATAAAATGAAATTCCCTATATACCTGGATAATCATGCAACAACACAGGTGGACCCTGTAGTATTTGAAGCCATGAAGCCGTTCTTCACGGAGAAATTCGGGAATGCATCCAGCCGTAATCATTCTTTTGGATGGGAAGCAGACAGTGCCGTTTCCAAAGCCCGGAAGATTATAGCAGGTTTTATTAATGCCGAACCTAAGGAGATAATTTTCACG
>DATKLQ010000014.1:0-8496 GCA_035542335.1 Ignavibacteriaceae bacterium
ACATCGATCGGAGAAGCAATTACTTCGAAGATTGATGCAATGCAATCGAAAAGTCATTCAATTACTCGTAAAGATGATCCAATGACTCGATGAATTCACTTAAAGATCTCGGAAAGTGAAATAATTACTTATAAGTTTGCATCAAAATGACTTAAAAATGCAGCAATGTAATAGGAAGTCCGAGATTCTGCATAAAAACCGGAGGGAATTTTGCCGGGCGTAGAGAAATAAAGATTAAATAGGCTGATCATTAACTTGTTCCTTTTAAGATATATCATAATCGCAATCTCAATCCTTTGGGCAGGATCAGAAATCATCTTAGCTGTAACCAGACGTTCTCAATCGCGGGATATTCATATTGACAAATCTTCGATGCGTATAATATGGATAACCATTGCTGCCGCAGTAAATCCCGGGATTCTGCTTGGCTTACAGCAAACCGGATATTTTGGAAACGGGTCGCCGATTTTTCCGATTAGCGGAATTATTCTTATTCTCTGCGGTTTGCTCATCCGGTGGACGGCTGTTCTCTCGCTTCAACATCATTTCACCGTAGACGTTTCGATTATTAAGGAGCACCGGTTAATTAAAAAAGGAATTTACCGCTATGTGCGGCATCCTGCTTACGCCGGCAGCTTATTGTCATTTTTCGGATTGGGACTCTACTTCGCTAATTATTTCACTATGCT
This sequence comes from Ignavibacteriaceae bacterium, assembly GCA_035542335.1. Lineage (GTDB taxonomy): Bacteria > Bacteroidota > Ignavibacteria > Ignavibacteriales > Ignavibacteriaceae > DATKLQ01. The sequence continues at coordinate 690 of DATKLQ010000014.1, forward strand.
GATAATTTTCATCCCCATATTTTTAGCGTTCTTTTATAGAATCAAGGTTGAAGAGAAAGCACTCACCGATAATTTCGGCGACGAGTATGCTACATACTGTACATCAACCAAACGGCTTATTCCCGGAATCTTTTGATATCGAAACTTCTTTCCGTTTTTCCGTATTCTTTCATTCCATTTACCATCCCGAAACCCGCTGAAAGCGAGGCTCGCCAGTTTTTCCATCTTCCATCTTCCATCTTCCATCTTCCATCTTCCATCTTAATGGTGGCCCCTATCAATCTTTAAATCTTTTAATCTTTAATTTTTTCTAAAATGTTCTTAAGTTATTAAAGTTAAAAAGATTACAAGCTCCCCAATTTTTAAAAAAATATTAAATGGAGTATTTGAATGAAAAATTTTATTCTAAGCCTGCTTTTTATTCCGGTTCAGATTTACGGCCAGGTAAGCGATGACCCTTTTCTTTGGCTGGAGGAAATCGACAGTCCGAAATCAATGGCATGGGTGAAGGAACAGGATTCCGCTGCTGTAAAATCTTTAGAGAAATTTCCGCAGTATAAAGAGATTTATGAAAGGAACCTGCAGATTTATAATTCAAAGGAAAGAATTGCAGTTCCATCTATGGCGGGAAAATATATTTACAACTTATGGCAGGACAGTATAAATGAGAGAGGTTTATGGAGGCGGACAACTCTTGATGATTATCTTAATTCTTCTCCGCACTGGGAAACTGTTCTTGACCTGGATTCACTGTCAAAAGCAGACAGTGTAATGTGGGTTTACAAAGGAGCAGATTTTCTTTATCCCGGCTTTAATGTTTGTCTGCTGAATTTGTCCCGCGGAGGTGCGGACGCAACGGTTATAAAGGAGTTTGATCTGAATTCTAAGAAATTTATTACTGACGGCTTCCGGCTTCCTGAAGCTAAAAGTTTCTTAAACTGGATAGATTCAAATACCGTTTTTGCAGGCACGAATTTCGGTGAGGGTTCAATGACAAGCTCGGGGTATCCGCGGACAGCTAAAACTTGGAAACGCGGAACGCCTTTAAGCAGTGCGGAAACTTTATTCGAAGGAAAAAATAATGACGTCTATGTCTATCCTTTTACTATAAATACTCCATCAAGAAAATATGAATTCATAAAAAGAGCCGTGACATTTTTTACTGCAGAATATTATGCCGTAATTAATGATAAGCTTATAAAGCTCGATTTCCCTGAAGACGTCCAGTTTGACGGGATTTTTCAAAACCAGCTTCTGCTTGAATTAAAAAGCGACTGGAATGCCGGCGGGATAAAATACTCCCAGGGTTCCCTTATCACTATAGATTATGATAAATTTTTAAGCGGCAGCAGGAAATTTATTTCAGTTGATAGGCCGGGCGAACGTGAAAGCATAGTTTCAGTTAACAATACAAAAAATTACCTGGTAGTCGACAGGCTGAATAACGTAAAAGGCGAGCTTTACAGGTATAAATTGCGGGACAGCATTTGGGTTTCAAATAAAATAAATGCTCCGGAGTTTGGAAACATACAAGTTGTCTCAACCGAAGATTTTTCTGACAAATTTTTCTTCACTTTTGCAAATTTCCTTTCTCCGACATCCCTCTATATATGCAATGAAGACGGGAGCATAAGTAAAATAAAAAGCCTCCCGGAATTCTTTGACGCCGGAAGATTCGAAGTTAAGCAATACGAAGCCGTCTCCAAAGACGGGACACAAATACCTTATTTTATTGTACATGAAAAGGATATTAAGTATGACGGCTCAAACCCGACCCTTCAATACGCTTACGGAGGCTTTGAAATTTCCGAATTGCCGTATTACTCCGCGACTGTAGGCACAGCCTGGTTATCACGGGGCGGAGTATATGTTCTGGCTAATATCCGCGGAGGCGGAGAGTTCGGACCTAAATGGCATTTAACTGCGATTAAAGAAAACCGGCATAAAGCATACGAAGATATGATCGCAGTATCGGAGGATTTAATTAAGAGAAAGATCACTTCGCCGCAGCATTTGGGTATAATGGGCGGAAGCAACGGCGGCTTACTCGTAGGAGTAATGCTTACGCAGCAGCCGGACCTCTATAACGCTGTTGTCTGCCAATCCCCTCTTCTTGATATGAAACGCTACAATAAGCTCCTTGCGGGAGCAAGCTGGATGGGAGAGTACGGTAATCCCGACAGCTCTGAAGATTGGTCATATATAAAAGAATATTCACCATACCAGAATTTAAAAAAAGATAAAAAATACCCGCTCACTTTTTTTACTACTTCTACAAGGGATGATCGAGTGCATCCGGGTCATGCAAGAAAAATGGCGGCAAAAATGGAATCGCTTGGGATACCGGTTTACTTTTATGAATATACCGAAGGCGGACATTCGTCGGGGGTAACAAATAAAGAAGTTGCATTCGAAAATGCACTTGTGTTTTCATATCTCTGGATGCGGTTGAAGTGAGCTTGAGGGATGCCGGATACTGGATGCAAGATACTGGCCTGCCCCGGCGTAGTCCCGATTCTATCGGGACGAAGCCGGGATGCTGGATACCGGATAATAGTAAACCGGTAACGGTTACGAGGCCCGTTTCGTTTAGCGGTTACGTTTAGCGTAACGTCTCCGTCAGACGCCTCACGATACGGGGCTCGTTACCGACTAACGCTAAACCATGGTCTGGATGCCGGATGCTGTCATCCCGACAAATATCGGGATCTTCTTCGGGAGAAAAGAATGGTATGCCGGATACTGGCCTGCCCCGGCGTAGTCCCGATTCTATCGGGACGAAGCCGGGATGCTGGATACCGGATGATGTTTGATGGTTGATGTTTGATGGAAGATGTGAGGAAATAAGTCTTCGGACAATAGTCTCAAAAATACAGTCATAAGTCTGCAAGCATATGCCGGAACATATGCCGAATGCAGATCTTGTCCCTCCATTCATCTAACATTCTTCTCATCAAATTTTTAGTATTTTAAGATAAAGCTCTTTTCACAAATGTTAATGATACACTATGCCCTGTTCATTAAACCGCAGAGAATTTATAAAGACGGCATCACTTATCGGGGCCTCTGCTTTAATAGAGAACTCCCCTTCCGCAAAAACGTTTTTATATATGAATGATAAAAATGAAATAAAGAATAATTACTTTACCGTTTCATTTGATCCGGCTGTAAAAAAGATAAACATATATAGAATAAACGGAACTCCCTTATTATTAGGCGGAACATCCTGCGTAAACTTCCCTGCCGGACCTGAGGACATTAATATTGTTAAACAATCTGTCTCATCCGGAAATTATAAAAATACTTATGATTCGGCTATCTTCAATGATCGGCTCGGTACAGGCAAAAGACTCAGAATTTTCTCCAAAGATTTAAATGAAAAATTAGATTTTGAAACTTATGTATCCCTTTATGACTCTCTTCAAATTATTACCGTTGAACTAATCTGCAGAAATGTTTCAGGCAATGATATAATTATACAAAGCCTTGAACCGCTTAGGGTAATTAAGGATGAAGGTGGATATTTAAACGTTCCGGATGTCTCCAAGTGCATTACAAACGGCGAAATGTATTATGATGCCGGGCTCATTCACGAATTCGATCCCAATAATAAAGCGGGAATGGCAGGAGAAATAAAAGGTATCAAGCTCTCCAACAAATTCATTTCTTCGGATAATGAAACAGTTCATTCATGGTGGAATGCCGGCTTGTTCAGCGGCTATGAGAAGGAAGGAATAGCGATCGGATACCTGGAAAATAATTTGTGCCTGGGAAATTTATTAATCTCCAAAACGGATAAGGATCAGATTTCCTTTTTATCCGAATCTGTTTATATGCCTGAATTAGTTTTAAAACCGGGAAAAACCATCAGCTCAAACCGTTTAATGATCATCCTTGCAGCGAATACTTATAAAGCTCTGGAAGATTATGCTGCAGCAGTAGGTGGTGTAAATAATGCCCGGAAAGGAAAAGTAATTAACGGCTGGTGCAGCTGGTTTTATACTTTGGCAAATGTCTCTGAAGAAGAAGTGATATCAAATGCTGAATTCGCATCAAAATATTTAAAGCAATACGGACTTGAATATATCCAGATTGATGAAGGATACCAGAGATGGCACGGCGACTGGGAAGGCAACGATCGTTTCCCTCACGGTATGAAGTGGCTGGCGGATAAAATTAAAAGTTATGGGTTCAAAGCCGGACTTTGGATCTCCCCTTATGTTATCTCTGAAACAACTAAAGTCTTTAAAGAACATCCCGAATGGTTATTAAAAAATAGAGACGGCTCTTTAAAAAGGATCGGCAATTGGGAAGACGAAATACCGGATTGGGCTGCAAATGAATATCCTAAAAGGTACTGCCTTGATATTACTCATCCCGGCGCCGCTGAATGGCTTCACGATCTTTTCGATACCGTTGCAAACCGCTGGGGCTATGAGATGATCAAAATTGATTTTATGGCTTGGTCAATCCTTGCATCTGATCATTATTACGATCCTGCGGTTTCTTCAGCCCAGGTCTATAGAAGAGGATTGGAAATAATGCGGAATGCTGTGGGAGTTAACTGTCACATACTTGAATGCGGACCGGGACAAGTGACAGTAGGATTAATTGACAGCATGCGCATCGAAGCCGATATTAATTACGGATATATGGAAGCCGCATGGAAGACTTATTTCCAGGATCCGGCATGCAGCGCAGCCGCTGCAGCAAAACGCTATTACTTCCATAAAAGAACATGGATTAACGATGCGGATCATATCTGTATGAATCTGCTGAATGATCGGCAGTCGGAGGCAGCAGCGACTATTATTGCACTGAGCGGCGGCAATATGATCTCCGGCGACAGGCTGATCCAATTGGATACGGCTAAAATTGAAATACTGAAAAAAATCACTCCCTCATACGGAGCGGCTGCAGCACCGGCAGATCTTTTTGATTCCGAAATACCTTCGGTTTTTGTTCTTAAAGTTAAAAAAGAATTCGACGATTGGAGCATTATCGGATTTTTTAATTCAAGCCTAACTGAAACAATTGAGAAGAGATTCTCATTAAAACGTCTTTGGCTCGAACCTGGCAAAACTTACCTCGCGTTTGATTTCTGGAAGCAGCAATTTTTCGGCGAAGTATCCCATGAGCTGAAGGTTACTGTTGAACCGGGCAGCGTTGTTCTGCTTACAGTGCATGAAAAATCGGGAAAGCCTCAGTTTCTCTCAACTGACCGGCATATTACGCAAGGAGGAATTGAAATTGAAAGCATTAAATGGGATGAAACTTCAAAGACACTTACAGGAATTTCAGTCGGATCATTAAATACTTCTCACAATGTATCTATTTATGTCCCGGGAGAGCATCCGTGGATTTGGGGCGGGTATGTCCTGTTCCGCGATTATGATTCTTACAGCTTAAAATTAGTTCACAATAATATTATCCAAGTGCATGTGCGGTTCGAAAAAAATGAGAAAGTAAACTGGGAGATTAATGCAGAAGAATTTTTCAAGTAAGGTTCTATTTTTCATGTTCAACACTAATTGTCATTCGGTAGTCATTCGATGGTCATTCGGTTGTTCCGTCTTCGCCTGATAAAATCAGGCTTCGCCGGGACAGGCATTCGTAGTCATTCATAGTCATTTGTAGTCATTTGTTGGCATAGTGCATAGAGCAAAGGGCAAAGGTAAAATGGTAAGGGGGTGGGAATTTTAATCTTTAAATTTTTAAATAGTGCCTGTCATTTTCCATCTTCCATTTTCCATCTTCCATTTTCCATCTTCCTGCCTTCCTTCCCATTCTTAAAATAAATTATTAAATTATTTAAATGAAATCTTAACAGTTCATCACGGCAGACGAAATAAACAAAGTAAATCGAACTGAGAATAAGAATGTATCTTTTATGGTTATTACCGATTTCAGCGGCTCTTCACATAACTGAAGAGTTTGTTTTTCCCGGCGGCTTTACTGCCTGGTACCGGAACTATAAACAATCAGTTTCATCGAGTTTTACTGCAAGATATCTCATAAATATTAATTTAATTCTGATTATCCTTTGTATACTGCCCTTATTTCTCGATGAGATACAAGCCGTTGCGTTATGGCTCTCTATGGCATCAGTTGTTTTCTTCAACGCCTTCTTTCATATCGGAGCTTATATAAGAACCAAAAAGTATGTTCCTGGCATTGTAACATCAATCTTGATTTACATCCCTATGGCATTGTACGGCTACTGGTACTTTTTGTCGTCAGGAAAAGTATCAATTGAACAGGCAATTACTTCAGGTTCGATTGGAATTATTTATCTCTTTTTTTCGGCATATAATCATAAAAGGCGGGCGAAGAAATTAAGCAGTAGCACAGATTAATCCGCTTCGCCGAAGCGTCCGCAAGACGGAGAGCGAGGCGAGTAATCTGTGCTACGAAGGTCTTTTCTTTCCGTACTGATCCAGTACATAAGCGGTAATTGCTTTCTGCTGCCCTGGTGCAAGACCCGAATTCAGCCATTCAGCATTCAGATAACCGTCATCTATTACTGCCGATAATTTTCTTCACAACATCCTTAGTCAAGGGTTTTACTATATAGTCAATTACATTCTTATTTGATCCCGCGCGTTCCCTGTCTCTTGGATCATCTGAAGAGGAAAGGATGTATATTTTAAATCGTTCTTTTATTTTCTCATTAAGCTCTTCAAAACGATCCAGGAGTTCCCATCCGTTCATTACCGGCATATTTAAATCAAGCAGTATTATTGCGGCATATCCATTTACGTATTTTGAGCGTTCAACTGCAATGTATTCAAATCCTTTTTCGGGATTTGTAAAAGTATTTATATCGGCTCTTTTTTCCGACGCAGAGTTTATCAGCATTCTGCATAATGTATTATTAATATAATCATCATCAATTACTATAAAATGCGGAATTTTTCTTAACATTCATCCTCCGATTTCAATAAAAACTCCTCCCATTAAATCATATACTTAATCATTAGTGTTGCGATTTTTAATCGTCCGCTTTTGGAAATAATTATGCAAATCAGTCTTTTGAATTACAATAGACCTCAAGTCCGATTGAAAAAAAAATTTATCGGGAAATAAAATGCCGCCGCTCCCCTTCATAATTAAGAACTGATCTGAGGCATAAAAGGACTCTAGTAATTTTTATTTTAACAAAAATATTGTGGCAGAAGAATCTCAAGCTTTTTACCGGTACTACCTTCCAATACGCATCGATGATTAAATATACGATAACAGATTTTGATGCAGCGATTCATACAACTGCTTGGTCATCTTCTGCCGAATCAGCATCATATAATTTTTATAGCATCGTCTTCTTGAATTAATATTTTCTAAAAAATTTTCCCAAATCTCGCAGTTAAACGATTAATTAGAAATCCATTTGTTGCAAACAACGTCAATTAGGTTGTGAAGAGCAGGGATTAAGTTGTTAATAAGAGTTTTATGAAGCCGGCTTAATTTGCGGATATTTCGGTCGGAAAGTGAATCCTTCTTATTCATTTTCTTTTATTATTTTCTTGAGAAGAATTTCAATTGATGATAATAAGTCGCTGCTGTTAAAAGGTTTTAAAAGATACCTGTAGGCATCCATATCAAATTTTTTTTTAACATCCTGATGTTTTGAAGCGAGAAATATGACGGGAATATGTTTAACGCGCTGAGAAGCTCGTATGAATTCCGGAAGTTCAGAGCTGTCCGTTTCTCCTATATCTAGATCTGAAATAATTAAATCCGGCTTTAAAGCTTTCAATATAATCATAGCTTTTAATCCGTTTTCTGCTTCTAAAGTCTTATAATTTTC
>DATKLQ010000015.1:0-3019 GCA_035542335.1 Ignavibacteriaceae bacterium
ATGGAGCTGTGCTTAATGATCCGCTTTTGTCAATCTTTTTGCCTGTTGATCTTACCTGGCCTATTTTTGTATTAATTTACGGCTGCCTCATTTTGGCTCTAATTTCTTTTGTAAGAAATCCTTTCCTATTTATTTATGCAATTCAAAGCTACAGCTTGCTGATTTTTTTCCGAATCACGGCAATGTTTACAGCTCCGCTGAATCCTCCCTCGGGTATGATCGCCCTCAAAGATCCTTTAGTCGAGTTTTTCGGTACAGGTTTGCTTTTAACGAAAGATCTTTTTTTCTCCGGCCATACTGCATTGCTCTTTCTTTTTTTTCTTGTGGAAAAATCGAAAGTGCTTAAAATAATTTTCCTTGCATCATCTGTGATTGTGGGTATTTGTCTTCTCCTCCAGCATGTTCATTATTCGCTGGATGTCTTTGCAGCTCCTTTTTTTGCTTATGCTGCTTTCAGAATAGTCTTAAAATTTAAACAGATTTATCCTTCAAACCTTAAAAACACTTCAAACAGATAGTTTTTATTTTTCCGTTACATGCATAAGTTTATTGATGAAAAAAGCAGCATCAAAAGGCGGAATTAAAAAGATTTTGTACCTTTTGATGGGATTTATCTTCCTGATACTGGGAATTCTCGGAGCAATATTTCCAATCGTACCGGGTTTTATTTTTTTAATTCCGGCCGTGCTTTGTTTTGCAAAGGCTTCCAAAACTTTCAATAACTGGATAAGGAACAGCAAATATTTTAAAAAATATTTCGGTGAACATGTACCGTATAAAAAAGATAAATCAAAAGAGAATTCATTATAAATTTTTTTGTCATATTCCGCATTAAAAGGATAGAAAATGATTTTAAATAAAAATATTCGTTTGTCAATCTTCATTTTCTTAACAGTATCCGCAGCTTTTATTTTTAATGGCCTGAGTTCCGATCAGAATAAAAATTCCGTAGTTCAGCATCCCGAATGGAGCTATAATAAAGTAATTTATGAAGTCAATATCCGCCAGTTTACACCGGAAGGTACATTTAAAGCTTTCCAAAAGCATCTGCCTGAACTGAAGGACCTGGGAGCCGGTATTCTTTGGCTGATGCCGATTAATCCTATCGGCGAAAAGAACAGGAAAGGAACTTTAGGAAGTTATTATTCCGTAAAAGACTATATGACGGTAAACCCGGACTTCGGGACGCTGGAGGAATTTAAATTGCTTGTTAAAAAAATCCATGAGCTGGGGATGTATGTCATTATCGATTGGGTCGCGAATCATACTTCATGGGATAATAATTTAACGGTTAATCACCCGGACTGGTTTACTAAAGATTCCTTGGGGAATTTTGTACCCCCGGTGCCTGACTGGTCCGATGTTATTGATTTAAATTATGATAATAAGGATTTAAAAAAATACATGCTTGATGCTTTGAAATTCTGGGTCAATGAATGCGATATAGACGGGTACAGATGCGATGTGGCCGGGATGGTACCTACTGATTTTTGGAACAATGCCAGGGCGGAACTCGAAAAAATCAAACCTGTATTTATGCTGGCGGAATGGGAGTCCCCCGGATTGCATGAGAAAGCATTTGATATGACTTATTCGTGGGAGCTGTACAACATATTTAACTCTATAGCAAAAGGAGAAAAAAATTCCGGCGATATCATTACTTCTTTAAAGAAAGAAGAAGAAGTTTATCCCGATAATGCTTTCAGAATGAGATTTACTTCAAACCATGATGAAAATTCCTGGAAAGGAACTGTATTTGAGAGGCTAGGATCAAGTGCGGAAACTTTTGCAGTTTTGACCTGCGTAATTCCCGGCATGCCCTTGATTTATAACGGCCAGGAAGCAGGGCTGAATAAGAGGCTGAAGTTTTTTGAAAAAGATCCTATAGAATGGAAGTATCATAAATTTCGAAATCTTTATCAAAAATTATTTCATTTAAAAGAAAAGAGCCCTGCATTGTTTAATGGAGAAAAGGGAGGAGGGATCATATTTATTCCTTCTGATCCTAAGAATAAAGTACTCTCTTTAATCAGGGAAAAAGCCGGAAATAAAATTATCGGGATATTTAATTTATCTCCCCGGGCAGTTACTTTTCAATTAAAACATGATGCACTTCCAGGCAATTATATAAACTTATTTACAAATAAAATTGTAAAGCTTCGTAAAGAACAAGATATATCATTAAAGCAATGGGAATATAAATTATTTATTGCCGAATAGCGCTCTCCTGATTTCCTCCATTATTCCCCGTTCTTAAAAAAGCCTGCCGGCAACTTTTGAATGAACTGTTTAACAAATCTTTAATTAAGTTATAGTTAGCTTTTTCCTTAAGGATTTAAATCCTTCTTGCATAAATGTAAATTGAATATTCTTATTTATCAAAATGCCTATTCTTCTTAAAAATATCTCCAAGTTTTATGATTCACTCAAAGCATTGGATAAAGTTTCTTTGGAGATAAGCGATGGAAAAGCAACCGTTTTAATCGGGCCCAGCGGCTCAGGTAAATCAACTTTTATAAGAATTATTACCGGGTTAATTCCGGCCGATGAAGGTGAAGTTATAATTAATGGAGAGAAGCTGAGCAAGGATTCAGTAGTTTCAGTCAGAAGGAATATTGGCTATGTAATCCAGGAAGGCGGATTATTTCCTCACTTGAGCGCCTTTAACAATGTATGTTTGATGGCTAAACATTTAAAGTGGAATAAAGAAAAAATAGAGAGCAGAATTAAAGAGCTTTGCAGGCTTACAAAATTTCCGGCGGAAGGACTGGAAAAGTTCCCATCCGAGCTTTCCGGCGGGCAGAGGCAGAGGGTCAGCTTAATGCGTGCTTTGATGCTGGATCCGCAGGTTCTTCTGCTGGACGAACCGTTGGGCTCGCTTGATCCCCTTATAAGGTTCGAGCTCCAGAACGATCTTAAGGAAATTTTCCGGAATCTAAAGAAGACAGTTGTAATGGTGACTCATGATCTCTCCGAAGCCGCTTTTTTTGCCGATAAAATGGTTTTAATGAAGGAAGGC
>DATKLQ010000016.1:0-2355 GCA_035542335.1 Ignavibacteriaceae bacterium
AATTGTTTCTAAAGCTGCTCAATCCCTTGCTGGCCCCCACATAAGATTCATAGGATCCCCTGAATATTCTTACAATGGATGCCGAAACAACAATAATGGTTATTACCAATACGAAAGCCGCAGCCATTTTAAATTTGCTTAACTTGAGCTTTCCCCTGGTAAAATTTTTATATAAAAAGAATGAGCTGAGGAAAAGCACAAACGAGACAAGTATTCCTACCCTGGCAAAATTAGCTATATCTCTCAATACCGCAGCTAACAGAAGTACTAATACAACAAATGTCAGCTTTTTTTTATACACGGTATACATGCCGGCTAATATTAATCCCGCATATGTAAATGCCGCTATATAAGGGATCATCCCGGGTATAATAGATTCGGTTCTCTTTGTGTAAATATCATTTGCCGATAACAAAATGGAAAACAAGCTTCCGTAAATTTTAAAAAGGGTATACCAGCTGTGCAGCGCTCCGAATAAACCGATTGCCGCCAGTATGTAGAGGACAATTCCAACAGATTTACCCCCGTCGGAAAAAATCGGAATTCCTTTACTATTAATCGATTTACCGGCGTCCGGTTCGTATCTTCCTGTTAAAAGCGGAGTTACAGATCCGATGAAGAAAATTAAATAAGTAGTTACGATTATAAACCACGTTTGAGCCGTAAGCTGAAAATAATTCAACAGCCTAAGCTCATATAAGGATATCATTCCGCCCCAGACGAATGTGTAAGCCGCAACAGGGTTAAACCAGAATTTGAATATCAATCTGCTCAGCAGAAGGAAACAAAAAGAAAAGGAAAAGATTATAAAGATGATCATTATAATTTCAATTTGTAAAATGATCTAATTTTAGTAAAAAACCGGTACTCTTTTTCTTCAAAGCGATTCTGATGAGTGCCTCTATTAATGACAGACTCTCCCCTGAAAATTATGAGTATAAAAATAAAAAAGCCTAATAAGCTTAATCCCGCAATGATGAGGGATCTCTTCGGTGAGTATTTCAATAAAGGGGGGACGGCCTTATCCACTACAATAATTGTTGGAATACTTTTTTGCTCCTCCACTTTGGCCTGCTCATACATGGGCATTACTATTTCCAATATTGCCTGTTGAATCTCTACCTCCCTGAATGTTCTTAAATACTGTATTGAAATATCAGGCATTTCCTTGAAAGGATAAAATATATTGGAAGTGGAGCTGAGGGTGGAAGAATTTTTCAGCTCCTGCACTTTATTTTTCAGAAGGTTTAGTTCTGCTAAAACCCCAAGGTATTGAGGGGAACTTTCACCATATGACTGTTTTGCAAAAAAGGTTTCCATCTCCTTCTTCGTAAGCATGGCTTCTATCTCTGCCGCCGCCTTTACTGTTACTTCAAGCTGCTCGGGGACAGCTACTATTCCGTATTTTTTTTGAAATTTAAAGAGAGAATCTTCTGCCTTCCTTAAATCATTAACATTCTGCATATATCTCTTCTCTACAAAGATCCTATTATTTTTTGCGGCCTGAGTATTTAAATCGATGTTCATGCTGTCAAGCAGCTCCGACAAATAATTAGATATTTCTGCACTCAGCGCAGGGCTTTTATTGACTACATTTATCTCAATCATTCCGTATTCGTTTGTTTCAAATGCCAAATCCGCGGCAAAACTCTTCAAAGCTTTATCTATATTTTTATCCTGTATACCGTAATATCCCATTAGATTGAATTTATTAATTACCTTAGTTAATGCAGTTCTGCTGTTTAGGATTCCCAGCAAAAGGTCTTCCGATGTGGAACTTATCCCAAGCAGCTTTGAGCCGATTGATGTAGCGGATGATTTGCTACCGGATATTAAACCTCCTAATCCCGACAATCCGAATGATTTTTCAGGAGGCACCATTACTGTTGAAGTAGCCCGATAGTCGACAGGAAGCAAAAATGCTATAACAGTGCTAATAACGACCATTGCAAGCGTATTTATTAATATGAATTTCTTCCATTTCAGGAGAACGCTTAACCGGTCAGTTATTTTGACTTCTTTTTTAATTTTGTCTTCAATCATAATAAGGCTTTTTATTTTAATGTTATTTTACAATGAATTATTTAAAAAATATCTATGACAGGATCTCTTTTAAGCCATTTATAACATCACTTACATCTTCATCCGTCAATTTTGCAGAAAAGGGAAGCGACAACGTCCGGTAAGAAATAAATTCGGAATTCGGGAATTCCCCTTCTCTGTACCCAAAAGTATTTTTATAATAAGGATGGAAATGTATTGCCCTGTAATGCACTCCGGTCCCGATATTGATTAAATGGAGTTTAAGGAGCAGCTCATCACGGGTAAGATTTGTTTCTTCGAGCTTTAGAAGAA
>DATKLQ010000017.1:0-13851 GCA_035542335.1 Ignavibacteriaceae bacterium
GAGCCAATGCGGAAAAGTGAAACTTTCCCTGAAGAATTATCCCCAAACGAAAAAAAATCAAATGCTGATTTGACTGAACGAAAATTGCAGCCGGCTATTGATACATATGCAGAATGGGACACATGGGATACAATCAATGCAGTAAAAAATGCGCTCGAATGTTATCACGACGTAACATTAATTGAAGCGGACTCTTCTGCAATGCAGAACCTGAAAGAAATAAGACCCGATATAGTCTTCAACATTGCAGAAGGATTCAACGGTGTAAGCCGTGAGGCTCAGATACCTGCAATTCTGGATATGCTCCAGATTCCTTATTCCGGCTCGGATCCGTTAACTCTGAGCACTTGTCTTGATAAGGCCCGTACAAAGGAGATTTTATCATATCATAAGATTCCGAATTCAAAATTCTTTGTTGCGGAAGGCTTAAACCAGACTTTGAAACACAGCTTGAACTACCCGCTGATGGTCAAACCTGTATCCGAAGGTTCAAGCAAAGGAATATTTTTATCATCTTTTGTCCGAAACGATAAGGAGCTTAATAAAGAAGCTGGAAGAATTTTAAATGAGTATGGCCAGCCGGCCCTTGTTGAAGAATTTCTTCCGGGGAGAGAATTTACTGTTGCTATAATCGGAAACGGCAGCGAGGCGGAAGTACTCCCGATAGTGGAAATTAATTATGAAGAATTCCCGGATGACTTTACTCCGATCTATTCTTATGAAGCTAAGTGGATAATCGATACTAAAGAAAATCCTCTTGAGGTATTTACTTGCCCTGCTAAGATAAATACAAAGCTGGAAGAGAAGATTAAGGCGGCAGCGCTGAATGCTTATCATGTTCTGAGATGCAGGGACTGGAGCAGGATCGATGTTAGGTTGAATGCAGCCAAAGAACCTAACATTATTGAGATAAATCCCCTGCCTGGCATACTTCCTGACGTTAAAGAGAATTCATGTTTCCCTAAAGCCGCAAGAACAGCCGGCTTAGGCTACAGTGAGATGATAAATAAAGTGCTTTATGTCGCAGCTAAAAGACATAACCTAATATGAAGTCAGATTCAAAAGTTCTTATCTGCTATAATGCTCCGCTGAGTATTTTCCCTTTCTATGACGGTAAGACCCACGGTATACGCTCCCAGAATCGTTTATCTGCTATTGATCTTTCTGAATACGGCATCTCCAGGGAGATAAATAATATTAAAAGAATTTTAAGCGATTATTTTTTGGAGGTTAAAACCTTCATATTTAATCCCTGTATAGACCAGACAATCAATAAAATAAACGCCTACTCCCCGGATATAATATTTAATTTTGTTGAATCCATTGAAGGTATTTCAAATTATGAATATTGTGTAGCCGGGCTATTCGAACTTCTCGGATACCAATTTACTGGTAACCCTCCTATCTGCCTGGGCAACTGCTTGGATAAGGGAAAGACAAAAAAAATTCTTCAATCTCATAAAATAAAAACCCCGGACTATTTCGTAGCCTCCTGCCTTGAGAAATTTTCGGTAAAAAATTTTACTCTCGCTTTCCCTGTTATTGTGAAGCTTTTGACTGAAGACGCAAGCATCGGTATTTCGGAATTTTCCGTTGTAAAGAATCGAAATGAGCTTCAGGCGCGGATTGATTTTCTTTTTTCAAATTATCACCGGGATGTGATCATTGAAGAATATATTGACGGCAGGGAATTGAACGTAGCGATTCTTGGAGGTAAAATTTTACCTGTTTCGGAAATTCTGTTTAACGGGCTGCCCGAAAACCTTCCTAAAATCGTTACATATGAGGGGAAATGGATATCGGAAAGCATTTATTATGAGAACACTAAGCCTAACTGCCCGGCTGAACTGGATAAAACGGTAAAAAGATTATTAGAGGAGACTGCGATGGCGGCATTTAATGCTATGGGCTGCAGGGATTATGCCCGTGTCGATGTCCGCCTGAATCCGGAAAATGTTCCTTATGTAATTGAAGTCAATCCCAACCCGGACATTTCAATCGATTCAGGTTTTGCACGGGCAGCGGCCGCGGCAGGTTTACCTTATGCTCAGCTCATTACCGGGATTGCCGATTTGGCTTTATCGAGGAAAAAATATGATTCGCAAATTAAAGCAAGCTGATGTCCCGGTAATTGAAAATATGCTGAAAAGAATTGATTCTTTCTCGGAGAATGAAGTGAATGTAGCTATGGAGCTGGTTAATATAGCAGCTTCGAACATCAATCAAAATGATTATAATATTTTTGTTTATGAAGACGGGGGGAAAGTATTAGGTTATCACTGCACGGGGAGAAGACCGCTGACAGATGCCGTTTATGATCTTTACTGGATTGCTGCCGATCCAAATTCAAAAGGTACCGGTGTCGGGAAATGTTTATTGGAGCATGCCGAAAAGTTTGTTAAAGAAAAAAAAGGAAGATGGCTTATTGCAGAAACATCTTCAAAGGTCGACTATACAGATGCTAGAAATTTTTACCTGAGAAACCACTATTCGATTGTTGCTCAGATTAATGATTTTTATTCCCTTGGCGACAATCTAATAGTGTTTGGAAAATATTTTAGCAACTAATAATAAATAAAAGGTTAGCTCATGGAACTGTGGCAGCAAATGGTAAGAGACAGCATCCACACTGTCGATCAGCTTGTAGAAAAATTCGGGATGGACCGGAAAGTCGCCGAAGACCTCGACGAATTTTTTCAGGCCAGGATTAATCCTTACTACCTCAGCCTAATTCGTTACCCGGGGGATCCAATCTGGCTGCAATGCGTACCCGACAAAGCTGAACTCGAAGATTTCGATGCTGAAGAAGATCCTCTGATGGAAGATGCGATGAGCCCTGTACCAAATATCACTCACCGCTATCCCGACAGAGCATTGTTTCTTGTTACCAGCCAGTGCGGCTTATATTGCCGCTTTTGCACCAGGAAAAGAAAAGTCGGGGATTATGAAAAAATCTCGATGAAAGGCCTTGAAAGCGCTTTCAAGTACTTGGAAGAGCATACTGAGATAAGAGATGTGATTTTGTCCGGCGGCGATCCTTTAATGTTGACTGATATTATGCTTGAGAAAATTCTGCAGAGGCTCAGACAAATCCCGCACCTGGAAATAATAAGGATAGGTACAAAAATGCCGTGCGTGCTTCCGCATAGGATAACCGAAAATCTCTGCTCAATGCTGAAAAAATATCACCCGATATACGTTAATACACATTTTAATCATCCGTGGGAAATTACACCGGAGAGTATCAAAGCCTGTGAGATGCTGGCAGATGCCGGATGCCCTGTAGGCAACCAGATGGTGCTGATGAAAGGTGTAAATGATGACCCCGATACGGTAAAAGAATTAATGCAGAAGCTGTTAAGGATGAGAGTCCGGCCCTATTATATGTACATGGCTGATGAAACCAAAGGCGCCAATCATTTCCGCACTTCAATAGAAACCGGTATTGAAATAATTGAGAACCTCCGCGGACATACGAGCGGCCTGGCTGTTCCTCATTTCGTTATCGATGCCCCCGGCGGCGGCGGAAAAATTCCTCTCCTGCCAAATTATGTGCTTCACCAAGACGAAGATAAAATAATATTAAGAAATTACAAGAAGAAGATTTATTCATATAAAAATTATAAGGACAAGAATAACCCGGAAAGCAAATCCAAAGCTTCCAAGAAATCCAATGGGAAAGCAAAGGGTAAAATCCCTGAAATAAATAAGGACCTGCCGGTAGACTTTCCGGAACTGGAAGAAGTGGAAAATTGATTTAATCCGTTATTAATTCGATTGTTTGTTTTAATCAAACAAACTTATACTTTATCTATAGTTCTTTTGGTATTTGGACGGGAATCAGCAGTCTTAATAATTCCGGGGATCTCAATTTTATTTAGCTTGTCTAGACCTGCCGCTACTCAATTCCTTTTTTAATGAGTATTTCTTTTTTGAAAATCATATTTATTTAATTTAAAAGAATATCTAGGCTGAAAGAGAGATTTAATGAGAAAAATAAATGATAAATTCCGTTATTATATTTTTGGTGCGCTATCAGTACTTGCTTTCTTGTTTATTTTAGGAAGCTTTTTCTTAACGATTGATAATAATTCCAAGGCTGATACACCGCTGAAGGATTTTCCGCAGGGCTACAGGATAATATCTCCCGGAATTCCGGAAGCATTGGAATTTGCAGGTGAAAGAATTCCGACAGAAAATTTCGACATCTCGGAAAGAATTGAAAGAGAATTCCTTTCGAGCACTTACTGGCATACTGCTACCGTACTGGCGATTAAAAGGGCATCCCGGTGGTTCCCGGTGATAGAACCGCTATTAAAGAAGAATAATATTCCCGATGATTTCAAATATCTTTGCGTTGCCGAGAGCAACCTGGAAAATGTTACATCTCCTGCCGGTGCCGTAGGCTTTTGGCAGTTCGTTGAAGAAACCGGAAAGAAATACGGTCTGGAAATAAATGATCTTATTGATGAACGATATCATGTCGAAAAATCTACAGAAGCGGCGTGCAGATTCCTAAGCGAATCCTATTCTATGTTCGGTAGCTGGATTTCAGCAGCTGCCTCATATAATATGGGACAGACAGGAATGAGTCTGCAGCTTGAAAGGCAGAAAACCCGAAATTATTTTAATCTTGTGCTTAATTCGGAAACATCCAGGTATATATCGAGACTTGTAGCTCTAAAATATATTTTGTCGGAACCGTCCAAGTACGGTTTTGATGTTAAAGAAGATGAGCTTTACAAACCTCTAGAGTATTCCGAAATCTCTTTGAATACCGGTGTTATGGATTTTGTGGACTTTGCTTCCCGCCGCGGAATTAATTATTATACATTGAAATTATATAATCCCTGGCTTAGGGATAATTATTTGATTAATAAGAAACAAAAAAAATACCTTATAAAGATTCCCGAACCGGCGACAATTGAGGTTGTTAAAGAGCAGTGATGTTATTTTTTAAATTGATCATTTGGATTTCCTATGATCGATCAGTTTGCCATCAGCAATTAATTTACTCCCGTTTTTAAAAATAAGGAGAGTCTTTTCATCCAAGGTCAGGCTTATTCTTTTGGGGATAATCAGGTTATGGCTGAATTCAAGCTCTCCCGGAGGAAAGACAGTGTCTTTTGTAAGAATAATGTCATTAACATAACATTCAACTTTTATTGCGCCATTTTTATTCTCACGCAGAACGACGGATAAATTACTGTTGTAATCGGTTCCCGGATTAGTCCAGGGAGCAAAAACGTCGGCACCGCCGATATTAAAGGCGGTCCTGCCGTTTCCTCTCCATCCGTCATAAGCATAAAAAGGTTTTCCTCCCGGCCCGTCATCATCCATTACGTAGATCTGGAATAATCCCTTATAATACCCTGGTTTATTATTGGGGATCCAATCTCTTATATCATACCCGTTTTTGTCCTTATTAAGTCGTGTATATGCAGGAAGAGAATCAAGAGGATTATCAGACCACAAATGATGGACCCAGTAATTACTCCAGTCAAACTTCCCGTCGGCACATTCCACATCATATACGGGGTGATTTCCGGATCCAATTACTTTATAAATAAATAATCCTTTTGCACTGTCCCGGTCAATCTCCGAATCATAAATAGAGATCTGCTGATGATTCTCAAGAATGTATGCCTGATTATTTTTAATAGTTATTCTTACTGCGGTGCCTGTTGAAGCAAAATCGGTAAGTATAAAGGAATTATTCTCCTTAACCTCCTGTATTTTAATCCATCCTAATTTTTCTCTTTCATATGCGTTCGCGCAGAAACCCGGTATAGGCATGATTCCCCACATCCCTAGATAAGTAATTCCTTTAATTCCCGCATTATAGTAAGCAGGATGTCCATCTCCAAAAAGCAAATGCCCGAATTCATGTTTAGTTGATCTCAGGATTCCTCTCATTCCCTGCCATCCTCCGGAGTTTGTCATTCCGCTTCCAGGGAACCCGAATTTGATTATTTTTTTATCAAGGATTAAATCTTTTCCGTAGCCTGCGACGGCAATTCCCTGTGCAGGCTCGCCGGGCGGAAAAGTACTGTTCCTGTAAAGAAAAATTATTAAATCGACTTTCCCGTCGGAAGAATCCGAATGCGAATTTGGTTTGAAAGTCCAGTCATCGTACAAACTAAAATCAATTACACTATCCAGCCTTTGCAGGGCCTCCCTGTTGCTTTCACTATAGGCATTATTGCCGAGATGCAGAGTATCCCTGTAATATTTTTCCGGATGCCTTGTAATAATAAAATATGATTTGCCTGTTATTTTTAAAGAATCAAAAGACATTTTTCTGAAATAATCCGTAAAACTCCATGGAGCGGAGTCAATATTCTCTGCTGAATCGAGATATGTATTTAAAAAAAAGGGAGGCCGATCGATTGGCCATTCGCTGCTTTCCGGGTGTGTGCTGTCATTTAAAAATTGAATAAATACAGCCAATGCTTTTATTCTCCCTTTTGAAGTAATATAGAGGCCTTTATCGGAGAATTTATGAGGAGAAATTTTTTGCCTGATTAATTTAGGATTATTAAAGATTGAAGAATTAAGTATAATACAAAATAAAAATGCAGAGATAAAAAGTTTTATCATTTTGCTTAGGAGATAATTTTAAAACGGCGGAAATAGAAATGCCTATTCTAAAGTTTGTTTTTTAATATTGCAAGTATATCCTTTTCCAAAGTTTCTTCGGGTGCTTCCTGTATTCTGCCCAGTTCAGAACCATTTTTGTAAATAGTAAATGTAGGAACCAGTTCAAGATTATAACCTTTTAAAATACTGCTGCCCGGAATTTCCTTATCTTCATTTACGGCGATGATTGTAAGGTCCTCATCGGGAAATCCAAGCCTGTCAATGATTTTAAAAAACCTTGGCACTTCTCTTCTGCTGTCGCTGCACCATGTCCCCATAATTATAGTAATTAAGGTTTTACTTAGTAAAGGGCGTATTTCGGTCAATATTAAGGAATCGGGATTATACATTTCATATTCTGAATTAAACCACCAGGAAAAATTTGTGTCTCTAAAAGCTTCGCGCGTGCAGTAGCCGATCAGAATATTTTTTCCCGATGTTTCATCGGTTATTACTTTGTTTGTATCCTGTGCCGCTGCCGACGATATTTGTAAAAAAAATATCGTGATTAATATTTTCAAGTTTATCCTTAAGGTTTAAGATTAGAACGTTTTCTAAGATCAATTCCCCAGAGCAGCTTATTGCGGAGAGTCTCAAAATAATTAGTCATAGATGTATGCACCAGCTTTACCGGCCTGCTGCTTTTGGAGATTTTTATTTTCAATGGCGGGGGGAATGCGAACACTCTCTGTCCGTCGCAATTTACCTGCACTTCTTTATAAAGCGAATCCGCATTAATGGTTATTTCCTCGGTGCTTGGAAGGACCAGGGGCCTTATTGTCAGGCTGTGGGGAGATATAGGGCTTAAGGTAATTACATCGGTTTTGGGAGAAACAATCGGCCCGCCCACCGATATAGAATAGCCTGTTGAACCAATTGGCGTGGCGACGATCAATCCGTCTGCCGCAAAAGTAGTCACAAGCTCTTTACCGACCCCGATTGATAACTCTATCATTTTAGGCCAGGCCCCTTTTTCAATAACGATATCATTTATTGCATAAAGCTTTTCCATTTTCCTTCCTAAGCATTCTGCCTTGATAACCATGCGTTCTACAATTTTTATCCTTTTATTTCTCAGCTCTTCAATAAAGTAATCAAGCTGATTTATATTGCCTTCCGCAAGAAAACCAAGCTTGCCGAAATTTACTCCGAATACCGGCTTGTCGTAATAGTGAGCATGAAATGCCGTTGCCAGCATCGTCCCGTCTCCCCCGATGGAAACGATTATATCGCTTTTCCTGCACAATAAATCGTCAGGTAAAAAGCTTGTTTTATTAATCCCTTTATCCACCAAATTTTTTTTGACCAGAAGGGCATTGCTTAAATAAAATTTGATTTTATTTTGCTTCAGCTTTGATGTAAAAGCCGAGATAACTTCGTAAACATTCTTTTTGTTAATATTAGCGATAATTCCGACAGTCATTTTCTGCCTTATGTTTACTGATTTTTTGATTCCCCCGGTTCAGGAGTTCGCTCCGATGATTTAGATTCTTGGTCTTCATTTTCTTTCCCGCCCTGTTTTTTATCCTTATTAATTTCATCAACGTAATTTAATTTCAGCTCACGAAGCACTTCGGTCAAAAAGCGATCTTCATATTCGGAAAGATTTCCCTTTGTTTTCGCTGCAAGCATGTCAAGTGTATCAATCATCATCTTTGCATACTCCATATTCCGCTCTATTTTATCGGTTACAGGGTTCTTTAATTTTCCCAATGAGATCATGCACATGTGCTGATTCTGCATTATAAGCTGCATGAAGAGGAGTTCGTTAATGTTTTGTTCCATAGATTATTTCTCCGGTTAATCGTCTGAATCAGGATTTGGAGGATTTAGGGATTATCAGGATTAAAAAATTAATTTCTCAAAAATCCCGTCAATCCTTTAATCCTGATCGTCTATGCTGGTTTTGCATAATGTCAAACCTTTTAAATCCAGATTCAGGCGATTGATTTTTTTATTTCCAAAATTATCAAATAAATTTCTCTTATAAATAAAAATTTATAAATTCGGTGAAGGATTTATTTCTGTTATTCCTTTAATCCTAACCAATCCTGATCCCTCTCCCACAATTTACAATATTTCGTAAAAACATATGCTGACGAAAATACCGCCAGAATAAATCCCTCAGTTCCGTCTAAAAAGCCCAATTTAATTACATACATTTTAATAAACAGCCAGATAGGCCTGAAGATCAAATCTGTTTTGCGGAATTTTTTTCCTTTCGCCGCAAGATCTTCTGCGGCCAAAGTTGTATAACGATTAAACTTCACAAAATAGTGGTTTATATCGGGATCAGTATAATGTTCCAGGCTGCCGTTCAAGGATCCGGATTTGATTTTTTTATCCGGCTTCCCTTTAAGAACAAGATGTTCATGGACTTCATCATCGCTTAAATCAATAAAATTTTTATCAAACAGCCTTGTTACTCTGGCCGGGTACCACCCGCTGTGCTTTATCCATCTGCCGAGAAAAAAAGCTTTTCTCGGGACTGAATAGGAGTAATATTCGGGTTCCGAATTTTTAAACTTTCCGATTTCATCGGATAATTCTTTAGTCAGAGCTTCATCTGCATCAATCCAGAATATCCAGTTGTTCGAGCAAATAGATATCCCGTACTTCTTTGTATTGGAATAACCTTGCCACTCAATTAATTCATGTTTAACGCCGGGGAATAATTTAACTATTTCCAGGGTTTTATCAGTTGATAAGCTGTCTATTAATACTATTATTTCATCAATGCATTCGAGCTGGCTCTGCAGACACCTGAAAATATTTCTTTCCTCATTTTTTGCTATTATTACCGAGGATATTTTCAAGTTGTTGCTCAAGTATTTGCCGTTAAGTTATTATTATTGATGGGAAAATTAACGAAAGATTTTCAAATAGTTTAATGCCGAAAAAATTTAAGGAATATTTTTCCATAATTTGGCGGAAAGGCAGAAACAGCTCAAGCGAGTTATCCTGGTTTATCGGGGGACAAATTATAATCCTTGTACTTAGTTTTTTGACAATCAAAATAATTTCCCGTATAGGCACGGGAGATTACGGAATTTACTCCCTGATTATAACAATTTCTTCCCTGGTAACGGCGGTTTATTACGGACCTGTGCAGCAGGGCTTTACTAGGTTTTTTTATGTATATGCCGAAAAAAATCAAGGTCCGATGTTCAGCGGAATGATGATAAGGTATATTCTATTTTCCACGATTGCACTTCTGATCATTGTTTTACCTTTAGCATTGGGCATTAAATCTTTTCTTAATAATTACTTCCTTCTGATCCTCCTTATCGGAGCATTTGTTGCCTTTTCAAAATCAAGCGAATTCTTCAATGCTTCATTTAATATTTTAAGAAAAAGGAAAGAAAATTCGATACTGCAGAGCTTTGAAAAATTATCCGTAATAATATTGCTTTTGCTGCTTTTGTTTTCTAAGAGCCTAGTATTAATAAATATACTAACCGGATTAACACTAGTCGCATTGATTTTTTCATTTCTTAAATATTCCTATTTTAAAAAAAGCCTGCCTGTAATTACTGCCGTTCCAAGATCTTCAAAAAAGGAAATTTTTAAAAGCCTAATAACTTATTCAACTCCTTTCCTGGTTTGGGGTTTATCCGGCTGGCTTCAGCTGAACAGCGAAAAATGGATAATGGCAAAAATACTCTCGACATCTGATGTGGGAATATACTCGGTTATGGTAAGTCTCGTCAGCCTTTTTATCGGAATACCAAATACTCTGCTGAATGAATTTTCTCTTCCCATTATATTTCAGCAGTTCACGAATTTCAATGAGCATGAAAAGACCGAAAACGGTTTGAACTATATTAATATTCTAACCTGGCTTGTTGCTGCACTGACAATTTTATCTACCATAATCACTTTTTTCTTCGGAAAATATCTTATCTTATTTATAAGCTACAAGGAATATATTATTTATTATGAGCTTCTTCCGCTGCTTACATTAGGTACAGGACTTTTCTACACTGCGCAAACTATGGCAACTTTGGGTTTAGCTTTAAATAAACCGAAGGTCTACCTGATCCCGAAAGTTTTAATCGGGATAATATCCGTAAGCTTAAATTTTATTTTTATAAGTAAGTTTGGCGTAACCGGTGCGGCATATACAGTTCTGAGCGTAGGAATTGTTTTTTTTATATATATAAATTTTATTAATAGAAAGCTTATCTCGGACCTGAGAAAATGAAGTTTGCGGCAGTATTAATGAAATACGACTACGGGAATGAAAAGAGAGGCTATTCCTACGAATATATAAACATCTTTTTACCTTTGATGGATATTCTTGGGGAAAGCAATCTTCTTCATTTTGATTTTTATGCCGATTTCCTGCGGAACGGCAAAGAGGGAATGAATAAAAATCTTCTGGGGTTCTTTCGCGGCGAAAAACCTGATGCCGCACTTTTTTGCCTGTTCCAAGAAGAACTAGATGAAAAAACTTTGGAATCCGTAAGAAAGAATACAAAGACACTTGTCTATTTTTTCGATGATCCCTGGCGCCAAAAATTTGCTAGGCATTGGATTAAATATTTTGACTACTTTTCAACTCCGGATTATTACATGTACCGGAAATATCTTTCGGAAGGATTCAAGAATGTTATTTATTCTCCGTTTGGATTTAATTCAGGCATCTATAAAAAAATAAATCTTGAAAAAATATATGATGTTTCTTTTGTGGGCGGCTATAGTCCATACCGCAGATGGATAATAGATATGCTTAAGAAGGAAGGAATCGATGTAAAAGTCTTCGGCAGGGACTGGGGCCGTAATGCATGGGTTTCGCAGGAGGATATGGTTAGAATTTTTAATCAATCGAAAATAAACCTGAATCTTTCCAACGGCATTAGCTTCGATCCCGCTTTCCTGCTTCATTCAATCGGATCATTAAAAGATATTAAACAGATTCTGCTCCTTAGGAAAACCAAGGAGCAGATTAAGGGGCGCCATTATGAAATAAACGCCTGCGGGGGTTTCCAGCTTAGTTATTTTGTCCCCGGGTTAAATCTTGCATACGAGATTGATAAAGAAATAGCTGTTTATGAAGATCCCGGAAATATCGCAGATGAAATTAAATTTTTTATTGCTGAAGAGGCCCTGAGGAATGAAATCGCGGAAAACGGCTATAAAAGATCGATTAAAGATCATTCTGCGCAGAATTATTTGCGGAAGGTTATAGATAAAATTTTTTCAAATTAACAAAAGATGAGCTTCCTAAAAAAAAATCTTTTCAGGCTGAGCGGCTCCAGGTTTATTCAAAACCTGCTGGGGAAAAATATTTTTATATCCCAATATTTAATGGGAATAGGCTCCGGAACCTCCGTCTACAGCAGCGGCGAAAAGGTATTAATTAAAAAGCTGTTGGAATTGAATCTGCCCGAACTCGTCATTTTTGATGCCGGAGCCAACCAGGGGCAGTTCGCTGATTTAATTGTATCAGGTTTAAGAGCTAAAATTAATTTTAGTCTCCATTCATTTGAACCTTCCCGTTATTCATTTGAAATGCTGAAAAAAAAGCATTCGTCTTCAAAAAATATATTTTTAAATAATGCCGGATTAGGAAATAAAGAAGGTACTGCTGAATTATTTTATGAAAAGGAAGGTTCAGGCCTGGCTTCTTTGACTAAAAGAAATTTGAGCCATTTCAATATTGATTTTAATAAGTCCGAGGAAGTCCGGATAACAACAATCGATTCATATTGTGCCTTAATGAATGTGAACAGGATTGATCTTTTAAAGATAGATGTTGAAGGTCATGAGCTGGAAGTCCTTGAAGGAGCCGTGAAGATGTTTGAAAAGAAAAGCATCCGCATGGCGACTTTTGAATTCGGAGGCTGCAATATCGATACAAGAACATACTACCGGGATTTTTTTTATTTCTTTAAAGATTAAAAGATGGAAATATACCGGATTACTCCCTCCGGCAAACTGACTCCGATGGGAAAAATATGAGGAAATCCAGGAGCAATTTAGAACAACTAATTTTCTGGCTGCCTTCCCGGGAAATTTGTAATTAAAATATATATAGTATTCCTTTTGATTCTTTTTTAAGTCAATTAGTGAAATTAGTGTTAATTCGCGGCTTATTCTTTAGCCGCTAATTATCACGAATTACACGAATTTCTTTTTTTATAAAGAGGCAGAACTAAGAAGAGAAAGAATAACTGAAAGTAAATTCATTTAATAAAACTCTATTTTGTTAAATCCTTATCATCATATTCTTCAGCAGTTTGGATTTTTTCCAAAATTATTGCTGAATTCTTTAAAGGGGATCATTCCTTTCTTTAGAAATTATTTTAATTTTAGAAAAAAAAATAGGAAGAATCATGATTTCCCTATCGGCATATTGCTGCCGAACTTTCATGACAGGTACAGTCCTGCAGCCGAAATTCCGCTGCATTATTTTCACCAGGATATTCTTGTAGCCCAAAAAATATTTAAATCAAATCCGCAAAAGCATGTCGACATAGGTTCAAGGATCGACGGCTTTGTCTCCATCCTGGCAAGCTTCCGGGATGTAGAAGTTCTTGATATACGCCCGCTTGAATTGAATAACCCGAATATTAAATTCGTTCAGGCTGATTTAATGAGCAGTAATTTTTCTTTTTTAAACTACTCCGGATCTATCTCGTGCCTGCATGCTGCAGAACATTTCGGGCTTGGAAGGTACGGAGATAATGTAGATCCGGAAGGGCACCTGAAAGGGCTAGATAATATTTACCGGATGCTTCAGCCTGCCGGGAAATTTTATTTTTCGACAATAATAGGTCCGCAAAGAATTGAATACGATGCTCACAGAGTTTTTTCAATTGGATATCTTTTAAAAATATTTTCGGGTAAATATTCGATTGAATCTTTTTCCTATGTGAATGATAAAAATGAACTTTTTAAAGATGCAGTATTGAACGAAGTAAACATAAATACTAATTTCGGCTGCAATTACGGCTGCGGAATTTTTGAATTAATTAAAAAATAGCAGGAAATTACCTCATTGTACACGGGAACTCCCCTTATATCGGTCATTATCACTTCTTTCAACCTGGAAAAGTTTATTGAAGAAGCAATTGCTTCTGTACTTAATCAAACATTTCAAAATTTTGAGATCATTGCAGTTGACGATCAATCGACCGACAGTACCCCGGAAATTCTTAAAAGGCTTTCGGAAAAAGATCAAAGGATAAGGTTTTATTCGGTTCCTCA
>DATKLQ010000018.1:0-9323 GCA_035542335.1 Ignavibacteriaceae bacterium
CGTGAAAAACAGAAAGCGGTATGGCATCGAAAAAAAATAAAATATATGAAAGCCTTCCGCTTATTTACAACCATGTAATGCAAGGTGTAAACTACCAGGCTTGGGCAAAATATATTTATCTTATCTCCAAAACGTTTGTTAAAAAAGAACCTAAAATTCTTGAGCTTGCCGGGGGTAATCTTAATCTGGCGAATCTTCTTTCATTTTATTATAATGATATCCTCGTAACGGATGCCTCCTTCGAAATGCTCTCTTCCGATCCGAAAAGAGAGCTCGTAAAAGTCGCTTGCGATATGACAATGCTTCCGTTCAAAAATAAATTTGATATTATATTTTCTACGTTCGACAGCGTAAATTACCTAACAAGCAGAGGTAAATTATTTAAATTATTTCAAGAAGTGAAAAACGTTCTCGATCCCAAAGGAATATTTACATTCGATATCAGCTTGGAAAACAACAGTATTAAGCATTCCAGAGAAGTTGAAAGAAAAGGAACATCCGGCGGTATTTATTTTACGCATAAAAGCGAATATAACCGCATAAGCAGAATTCATAAAAATATTTTTAAGATAAAAATAGACGGAGATACAATAACTGAAGTGCATAAGCAGAAGATTTATCCTTTCGAGCTTTATTTCGAAATTTTAGAAAAGGCAGGATTGTACGTTGTAGACTGCCTGGATGCTTTTTCTTTTAAAAAAGGAACCGAAAAATCGGAAAGAGTCCAGTTTATTACCAGGAAAGCCGGATAGCATGCTTCATATCTACAACGTGGATTTTAATTACGGCAGCCAGATTGTTTTTAGCGATTTAAATTTTGATATGGAGAAAGGGGAATTTGTTTTCCTGATAGGTAAGAGCGGATCGGGGAAGAGCACTCTTCTCCAATTGATTTATATGAATATTTTCCCTCTCTCCGGCACCGTGCAGGTAGACCGGTTCAATTCAAAAACTATTAAACCGAGGGAACTTCCTTTTCTGAGGAGAAAACTGGGAATTGTTTTTCAGGATTTCAGGCTTTTATCCGACAGGAATATTTATGAAAATCTAGAGTTTGTTTTAAAATCAACGGGAGTGCAGAGGAAAGAAATAAAAAAAAGAATCGGCAATGCCTTAACTGACGTCGGCTTATTCTACCGTCGTTACAGCAAGCCGCACGAACTTTCAGGCGGAGAAAAGCAGCGCGTGGCAATAGCGAGGGCAATCGTAAATGAACCTTCGCTGATCCTTGCCGATGAACCGACCGGGAACCTGGATCCCGAAACCTCATACGAAATCCTTGAGCTGCTTACAAAAATTAATTCAAAAGGAACGGCAGTCCTTTTTGCGACTCACAATTATGAAATAGTAAAAAAATTTACTGCAAGGATTGCAAAAATTGATGAAGGAAAAATATTTAAAGCTTCAATTAAACAGAAGTAGGATTATTCTCCTTTTAAAGCTTTAATAATATTTTTATTTACCTCTTCAACCGGGCCGATGCCGTCAACCTCAATTACTCTTTTCTGCTTTTCATAATGGCCGAGCACGGGCCTTGTATTTGATTTATAAACTTTCAGCCTGTTCCTGATTACATCTTCTTTATCGTCATTCCTTTGATAAAAGCTCTTTTCCGCACCGCACTTCGGGCATTTTTCTTTCTCTTTTATCTCATCAAGTGCAAATATTGTCTGGCAGTTTTTACATGCCCTTCTGTTGGAAAGTCTCTTTACAAGCTCCTCATCATCGGCAGACAATGAAATGACATAATAATCCGGAATTTTAAGCTGCTTCATTAAAGAATCGAGCGCTTCGGCCTGCTTCAAAGTACGGGGAAAGCCGTCAAGTAAAAATCCTTTACGGGATTCGGGGTGTGATAAAGTATCCTTAATTATTCCAATCATTATTTCATCAGGCACCAGCTCTCCTTTGTTCATAATTTCCTGGGCCTTCATTCCTAAGGGCGTTTTGTTTTTTACCGCTTCCCTCAAAATATCGCCGGTGGAAATATGAGGTATATTTAATTTTGAAGATAAAATTTTTGCCTGGGTGCCTTTCCCGACCCCCGGGGCTCCAAATATAATTAGCTGCATATATTTAAACTGTTAAATTGTTAAATCTTTAAATTTTTAAATTGCATCAACAAACTAATCTCTCGGACCAAAAACATTA
The DNA here is from genome assembly GCA_035542335.1 of Ignavibacteriaceae bacterium. Lineage (GTDB taxonomy): Bacteria > Bacteroidota > Ignavibacteria > Ignavibacteriales > Ignavibacteriaceae > DATKLQ01. The sequence continues at coordinate 2,152 of DATKLQ010000018.1, forward strand.
TTAATAAAAGCAAACACCGCGCTTCCCAATGCAATCACGGCGAAAGTGGAGATCATTCTCCAGAATGCATCTGTTTTTGCAAAATCCCATATAGCCAAAATGCTCACGACGACACTTAATATTATACACGCGGTTATTGTATAAAAAGTAACTGCCCGTACCTTGCGGGGATTAAGAAATCCTTTCCCTATTTTCGGGAGATTGGTTGTGCCGGGTTCGGATTGATTGTTCATAAATTATAAAAAAAGATCTTTGAGTAAATTAGTTTAATTTGATTTGACGTGTATTTCCAAAAAATTTTTTAAGCAGATTTTCACTTTCCTGTGAAAAAATTCCGCTGTATACGTTTACCTTATGATTATATTTTCCATCCTGTGCTAAATTGTAAAGGGAGCCGCACGCACCATACTTCGGATCGAATGCTGAAAAGTAAAGATTTCTAATACGCGACGCTAAAAGAGCACCTGCGCACATTATGCAGGGTTCTAATGAAACATAGATATCGCATTCATTTAGCCTCCAGTCTTCGAGATGACCCGAAGCAGCAGTAAGTGCAATCATTTCTGCATGCGCAGTCGGATCTTTAAGCTTTTCAACCTGGTTATATCCCCGCCCTATAATTCTGTTTTTGTAAACAACGACTGCACCAACCGGCACTTCATTCTGCTCAAATGCTTCCTCCGCTTCCTGCAGTGCTGCAAACATGAATTTATATATTTTATCGGGAAAATTCATTTAAATCAATTAAAAAATTTAAAGATTTAAAAAATTTAAAGATTTAAAAATCTAAAGATTAAATTTTAAGATCATTCCAGGCTGATGAGTTTTAGTCTTTTAATTTTTCAATCTTTTAATCTTTAAATTTTTAATAAACATACGCCCGGAGGGATTTGAACCCCCAACCCTTGGTTCCGAAGACCAATGCTCTATCCAGTTGAGCTACGGGCGCTCGTTGAAATAACAAATTCCAAAAAGCAAATTACAAATCCCGCAGAAAATTAGATTTTTACGGTAGGCGGGATCATGCTTTGCGGGATAAAATTCAAAACTCAATTTTCAAAGTTCAAATTGAGGTCTGAATATTCGCACCTGCCTTGCCGTCAGACAGGTTTATACATTAGTGCTTATTTGAATTTTGGAATTTATAAATTGTTATTTCTTACTTTGCAAGATTATCAAATTTCTCAACAGGTATAGCCGGATGTGCGGAAAATGAAATGCCTGTCAGCTTAAACAACTCAATTGATGCCTGCATAGCCTTTTCATTATCGGGAAATTCAGCAATCATAACCAAGTCTTTTTCACCCAAAAGCGCATACATGGATTTAACATTTCCCCCGGCCTTTTTTACCAGGTCATATCCTTTTTTTGTACGCTCGCTGCTGACTAATTTAATTGCATCGGGAGAATACTTGCCGAAAAGTATATAGTCGGTCATAAGAACCTCCGCTGATCTTGTTTTAATTGAGTTTTAGTTTCATTGAAAAATAACTGAATTACAAAGGCAAAATAATAATAAATAATATCAGTTACTTTCTCCGGTGCAAGTTAGAAACGGGCAGAGAGCTGCGCGGTAGGCGTTCTTTTCATTACATTGATTAAATAAATTTTATAGCTGCCTTTTGGCTTAAAATAAAATCAGAAATAGTTTCGAATTTATTTTTTTATAGAATTCAGGAATTCACCTGATATTTCTTTTTCATTAAATCTGCCGTTGAAGCTGGATGTAACGGTAGTGCTGTTTACATCATTAACGCCTCTTGAACTAACACAAAGGTGGTCTGCTTCGATCAGAACGGCAACATCTTCGGTTTCAAGTATGTTCATCATTTCCCGCGCAATCTCTTCCGTGAGCCTTTCCTGAAGCTGCGGCTTCTTTGAATAAAATTGCACAATGCGGTTCAGCTTTGATAAACCAATTACTTTATCTGCCGGAATATATGCAACGTGAGCCTTGCCCGTAATCGGTACAAAATGATGCTCGCAAGTAGAATAAAGAGTTATATCCTTTTCGATTATTATTCTTTTATAATTGTAATTATTCCTGAATACCGTTACTTCAGGCTTATTTAGGGGATTTAATCCGCTGAAGATCTCTTTTACATACATCTTTGCAACTCTTCGCGGCGTTCCTTTTAAACTCTCATCCTCAAGATCTAAACCCAGGACTTCCATAATCTCGCGGAAATTCTTTTCTATTAATTCTATCTTTGTTTCATCATCAAGCTCGGTTCTAAAGTCTACCGGGGAATTATCCAACGTCAGGTTGTTTTTATTCAAGCCGGGATTATTGCAGTTGAAATTAGGATCTCTCATTATCTTTTTTCCTTAATACTTTGATTAGATCAGATTTTTTAAACATTATAACCGCTTGCCGGAAGAATGTTCCTTTCAATTCTTCCGGCATAGGCAGTCATATTAATTCGTAAATTTTTCAGGAAACTGTTTGATTATGCCGTTTGACAGATCATCGGACATCATTAAGATTTCCTCATGAACTTTGCCATATGTAGCTATATCGCCATCGTAGTCTTTCTTAATTCTTGCGACTGCTTCATCAGTGGTATATTTCAAATGATCATTCATCATTTTTTGAAGATCTTTCAATGTCCAGTTTGGATTTGCGCCGTTGAGGAATGCTGCTATCTGTTCTGCATTTGCGTGCCATTTTTTATCAGCAGCTTCAAGTGCAGCTTTGTCTCCTTTTTTAGCAGCCGTAACTACTTCGGCAGCTATTGTAATGTGCGGCTTCAGAAGGCTTGTAAGCTTTTCTCCCGCCGCATCACCGTAATAGGGTTTTATAGCATTGCCGATATCCTCCTGGTTTTTAAGGAGGCGGCTCACTGCCTGATCCGTACCCGGCAGATTATCAACTATATTCAGTATTACATTTCTAGTCCAGACAATATGATCTTCCCAAAGCATCCGCATTGCAGTACGCAAGTTTTCCGCAGAAGATATTCCATATGAACGCACGGTATGCATCCTTTCGGCTTTAATGTCGCCGCCGTTTTTGCCGGAGGAAAAATTAAATGCCGAAATTGACAGTATTAAAATTGATACCGCCAAAAAATTTTTTGTCTTCATTGTTTTTGCCTTCTTTTGTAACCCTACTCGTATGGCTTTTCGGTTCCGCCCTGTTTTTCAAGTGGTTTCTGGACTCCACTAATGGTTTAATATAAAACTGCCATTAGAGGAATCCGCGCCCTGAAAGGTTACAAAGAATCTGTGAGGATTTACACCTGAAAGGTTACAAAGAGTCTGTGAGGATTTACACCTGAAAGGTTACAAAGAGTCTGTGAGGATTTATATTTGATAAGAAAATAGAAGGAATTAGGCAGATATAAATTAATGAACCGAATATGTTTCTTTATTTCTTATATAATTCATTACTGAATTGGTAACCTTATCGCACCGTTCGTTGCCGAATGTAAATAGAGCCGATATATCCGCGGCTTCTTTGATTAAATTCTTAAGCATCGCTTTTGCCCTATGCAGCCTAACCTTTACATTGATCTTCGAAATGGTAAGAGCTTCCGATATTTCTTCTATGCTCATTCCTTCAATTTCTTTGAGCATGTAAACCATTTTGTACTTCCCGGGCAGCTGCTGGATCGCTTTTTCGAGTATTTCTTTTTGTTCTTTTTCCATATAGCTTTGTTCAGGGTTTAGATGATCGCCTGCTGAATTAGTTACAAGATCATAAGGAATATTTATAGATTTTTGTTTTTTTCTTTTTAACATTAAGCATTCGTTTATTAAAATTCTTATCAGCCAGGTAAAAAACTTTGCTTCCCCCCTGAATTGATTTATTTTTTCGTATGCAGATATATATGCGGATTGAAGAACTTCTTCGGCATCGTCATCATAGACGCCGTAACTGATTGCAATCCTGTAAAGCTTTTGGTTATAACGCTTTACAATCTCTGAGAATGAATCAATATTGCCGCTTTTTACCTCGGCGACAATCTCTTCATCAGAAAAAGTGCCTATTATTTTTTTTTGTACTTCCAATTCTTTGCCGGATTTTTAACAAATATATAAACTATATTTCATTTATACTATGAGCAATTACTGCCGCGTTATTTGCCGGGTACAACACTTTTCCCGGGTTTTAATCGAAAAAATATTTTTGAAGGAGCTAACTTATGAATGATATTAAAAAAGTATACCTTAAAGATGAAGTTGATTTCCAGGACGGCACAATAGTCAGCAAGCAAATTATTAAAAAACCTAACGGCAACATTACCCTTTTTGCCTTAGATAAAGATGAATCTTTAACCGAGCATACTTCGCCTTTTTACGCAATAGTTTATATTGTCGAGGGGGAGATGGAAATAAAAATAGGGGGAAATCCGTTTAAAGTTAAAGAGGGGGAATTACTTGTAATGCCTCCCAATATTCAGCATGGATTGACTGCATTAAAAAAATCAAAAATGCTTTTAACAATGATCAAGTAAGATTTTATTTCAATTCATCCATTCATTCTTTCATGCAATCATGCTCCCATATCCATGCAATCAATGCAATCCTGCATTCATGCAATCCTGCATTCATTTATCTTTTCTTTAGACCAAAAATATAAAATATAAAATGCTAATGCTCTTTCACCGGTATTTTTAATGCGTCGATTATGAGATTTCTCCGAAAAAATTAATAAAAAATTGCTTTGAGGTGTTTTGGATCATCTACAGGTAAAAAAATGAATTATAGTTTTGATTGCTAAAATAAATTTTTGGAATTTCTACCTAAGCTTTTTCTACCGCTGTTAAAATAAATTCATCTTTACTTTTCTTTAATTGCTCTTTAAGCCGTTGTTTCAATTCCTTTATAAATTTTTTAATCGGGAATGATAAGTCTGAGATATTTATTAATTAAATTGTGGATATTTTAATCTTCTCCGAATTGTTTTGACAGTAGCGAAATAATTTTTTACCTGCAAAAAATGACAACCAGCAGCATAATTTCTTAATTTTCGCATAATAATTAGAAATACCAAATAAAACAATGGAAGGAGGCACATATGTACGAAAAGCGAGTCATCACGAAAGGCGGGGCTGCTCTAGAGGAAAAAATTATTGAGGAATTCCAGGCCGGATTGAGAGGTCCGCTTATAAGACCTGATGACGAGAACTATAATACAGTAAGAAAAATTTGGAACGGGATGATTGATAAATATCCTTCCCTTATAGTTAGATGTATGGGTACAGCGGATGTTATTCATTCCGTAAACTTTGCCCGCAAAAATAATCTCTTTGCATCTGTAAGGGGATTAGGGCATAACATCGGGGGAAATTCCCTTTGCGACGGCGGAATTGTAATCGATCTTTCTTTGATGAAATCGGTTTATGTAAATCCATCTACGATGACTGCCCGCGTAGAACCCGGAGCCTCACTTGGAGATTTTGATCATGAGGCACAGGCATTCGGACTTGCTACGCCCCTCGGTATTAATTCAACTACCGGGGTATCGGGACTGACTTTAGGCGGGGGATTCGGATGGCTCAGCCGTAAATACGGACTAACAATCGACAGCTTGATTTCCGCCGATGTTGTTACGGCCGACGGCAAGCTTCTAAAAGCGAGCACTACCGAAAACCCAGATCTCTTCTGGGCAATCCGCGGCGGCGGAGGGAATTTCGGAATTGTAACTTCTTTCGAATACAGATTATTTGAAATAGGACAGCAGGTTCTTTCCGGATTGATTGTTCATCCTCTGGAAAATGCCCGCAAAGTCCTTCAGTTTTACAGGGATTTTATTAAAACGACCCCTGAAGAATTTGTATGCTGGGCTGTTATGAGGAAGGCTCCTCCTCTTCCATTTCTGGCTCCTGAATGGCATGGGAAAGAAATACTTGTCCTGGCAGTCTGCTGTTCGGGGGATTTAACTAAAGCCGAAGAGATTGCAAAGCCGCTTCGTGCATTCGGAAAACCTTTGGCCGATATAATTCAACCCTTTCCTTATACAGCATGGCAGAAAGTTCTTGATCCTTTGCTTACCCCGGGGCAGCGTAATTACTGGAAGTCCCACGATTTTCTCGAGCTGAGCGACGGTTTAATAGATGTATTTATAGAATATGCAAATCAGCTTCCTGATCCTCAGACCGAACTTGCCCTTGCACAACTCGGCGGCGCAATCAATAAGGTTCAGGCAAAAGCAACTGCATTTGCCCGGCGCAACCCCCAGTTCGTTCTTAATGTACACGGCAGATGGGAAGATTCTGCAAAGGATGAACTCTGCATCAGCTGGGCCCGCAAGCTTTTTGATGCTTGTACACCTTTTGCCACCGGTTCTGTTTATGTCAACTTTATGACTGCCGAAGAGCAGGATCGCGTACGTCTGGCTTACGGCCCGAATTACGACCGCCTCGTTGAATTAAAGAATAAGTATGATCCTAATAACTTCTTCAGCTTCAATCTGAATATCTCTCCTACTGTTACTCAGATGGAAGAAGTAGTCTAAACCAGGATTTTCAGGATTTCAGGATTTTCAGGATTTTCAGGATTTTCAGGATTGCCAGGATTAGTTAATCCTGGTCAATCCTGGCCCTGGTGTTGAATATTCTTTTGAATTCTAGACTTTTCGCTCCAAAATTTATTAATAGTCCAATTTCCATGTCATAAGCTTCTAAGTAGTTCTTCGCCTGTGCAAGATGAACATCCTCAAGGCTAATCACCGCTTTCAGCTCAACCATTATTTTCTCTCCTACAAAGAAATCAACTCTTCTGGTTCCTATTGCAATTCATTTATACAGGACGGGCATCTCCTTTTCTCTTTCAAAATAAAGTTTTTCCGTATTCATTTCTATCGCTAGAGCGCGCTGATAAATAACCTCTTGAAATCCATTACCCAGGAAAGAATGCACTTTCATTGCGCATCCAATAATCCGTTCGGTAATATCATGGTATTTTAACATCATTAAAAAACTTATTTTAATTTTTCAATCCTGTTAATCTTAAATCCTGTTAATCTTAAATCCTGTTAATCATTTAATCCTACAAATCCTGGTTTAGACAGCGGTAGTAAAACCCTGATTAAGTAAAATCAGGGTTTTACTTATCAATAATTATTTCAGGTACATCATTTTTTTCGATTCTGCATATTCGCCGGCGGTTATCCTATAGATGTATGTTCCGCTGCTTACTTGTATCCCCTTATTATCAGCACCGTC
>DATKLQ010000019.1:0-8541 GCA_035542335.1 Ignavibacteriaceae bacterium
TCAAATCCAATGCAATAATCTTTTCATCTTCTGCAATAAGGATTTTTATATTTTCTTTATTCATCAATTTTAAAGTATCTACAAAAAGATAGTAATTGAAAATTTAATTATCAAAAGAAATTTTATGTTAAATGCAAAAAAAATTTAAAATCGATTTAAAAGAAATAAAAAACCTGCTTCCGGATTCCCCCGGAATACTTAGAAAGGACGAATATTTTAACTCTGCGGTATTAATTCCGCTTCTGCTTATAAACGGCGAATACAACATTCTTTTTGAAAAAAGATCGGCAGGCATACGGCAGGGAGGCGAAATTTGCTTCCCAGGCGGTGAAACCGATAAGCTGCAGGATTCCGGTATGCTTGAAACCGCAGTCAGGGAAACATGCGAGGAACTCGGAATAAGGAAAAATCAAATCTCCGTAATCGGAGGTATGGATACGCTTGTAGGTTCAATGGGAGTAACCGTCGATTCTTATATCGCCGAATTAAATATTAGAAGCCTAAATGAATTAAAAATCGATCAAAACGAAGTGGAGAAAGTTTTTTCCCTGCCCGTTTCATTTTTTCTGGAAAATCCTCCTGAAAGCTATGAATTGCATATTGAGGTTCATCCTTTTTATACTGATGATAAAGGAGAAAGGATCGAACTTTTCCCCGCCAGGCAGTTGAATCTGCCGGAAAGATATCATAACTCCTGGCAGGTCAGAAAGAATAAAGTCTGGGTTTACAAAACTGCTGAGGGAGCAATCTGGGGAATAACCGCCGCCTTAATTAAGGAAGTAATGAGAATAATTGCTGAAACCATATAGTCCCGTTAAAGGAATTAATTTAAAGAACAATTTTTATATCGGAATTCGTTTGAAGCTTTTCATAAACCAAATCGCGTACAACCTCATTGGGCACCACAATTTGAAAATTTAAGCTGACATATTTCCCGCCGCTGCTTACGTTTGAAGGTGTAACTGAATATTCCAACCCTAACGATGCTTCTTTTATGGCAAATAAAATTTTGTCTATATCCGTTCCGATTACTTTATAACCCCATTCGCATGGATATGTGATTTCCGGTCTGGGGCTCCCGGGACCAATAATCATTTTTCTCCTATTTTATTTGTTGAATAATAATGGAACTAAAATAATTAAATAACTTCAATCCAAATAAATTGGCCTTTAACCCTTATTGATGACACTATTTGCATGGTTGCATGGTTGCATGGTTGCATGACTGTATGGTTGCATGACTGCATGGATGCATGACTGCATGGATGCATGCTATAAAATGGAAAATGTTAAATGGAAAACCTGTCCCGAACTTGTTTCGGGATGGAAAATGGGAAAAACCATCCAACCATTCATCCAATCAACCATTCATCCAATCAACCATTCATCCAATCATTCAACCATTCAATCAAACGCTCATGCATCCATAATCATCCGATCAGCTAAGACGCTTTTCTTTTTCCTCGTAAAAGAGCTCCGTAAAAGCTTTAGGTAGCTCTGTAAATTTAAAAATAATTCGCTGTAGGTCTTGTCTCCGCTCATTACGCTTGTTACGCCTTCACTTAATTTCTGACCGCAAAAACGGAAGAGCTCGGTTCGAAGTTTTGGAAAACCATAAACAATCTTCCAGAGAAATTTTGCATACTTGAGTTCTTTTAATATTTTTTCCTGAACATCCCGGTTATAAAAATATCCGGCAAGCTCACTGTTAAATCCGCTTTCAATTATTGCCGAAGCAGCCAATTTCCCGCTGAGTATTGCATAGCTTATCCCTTCTCCTGTCAATGGATCTGCAAAACCTGCCGAATCACCGGTAAAGAAAATCTGCTTTCTGATAAATTTTTTTGACCTTGGATTAACCTTTACAAAAAAACCATGTTTTTCAACCTTTATAGGATCATCAATTCCGAGCAGTTTCAGGTATTCCATGGTAATTTTATGAAGATTAAGAGTGCTTTTCATCAGGAATGCTGAACCAATCGAAAGGTGATCTTTTTTAGGGAAAACCCAAGAATAGCCCTGGGGGAAAGTGCCGAAGTCGAATCTTGCCGATTTGCCCAGCCGGCTGAAAACATTATCTTTTACATGAACTTCATATTCAATTGCAGGGGCGGAGACTGTAAGGTTGTCCCACCCGGATTTTTTGGAGATTATCCCAGAAGAACCGTCGGCAGCAATAAGAAATTTTGCTCTTAAGGTTCCTTTACTGGTTTCAATTTCTGCATAATCGTTCCTGTTATAAACCTCGAGTAATTCACAATTATCAAGGACTGCCGCTCCGTTTTGCTTTGCTAAGCTTAAAAGAAACCAATCGAGATCTTTCCTCATTGTCATTAAAATGACAGGCCGGGTTTTTTTCACATAAAAATGAAAATTATTCTTAATATCAAAAATATCTGCACTGTAGCAGGAATGTTCGGCGATTGTTGTATAATCGAGCGGTAAGAATTGAGAGGTTCTTCCTACCACGCCTCCGCCGCAGGTTTTATAGCGCGGAAGCATAGCTTTATCGATTACAAGAGTTTTGATTCCTTTTTGCGCAAGCAATAATGCCGCTGCAGAACCTGCCGGCCCGGCTCCGGCAATAATTACTTCGAAATTATTCATAATTTTTACTCTAAAAAAGGAAAGATTTAAGGAAATTCTGCTCCGAAAATATAATAATCAATATTTTTAAAAAAAATTTCCTCTAGCATTTTTATAAAATGGAATTTTCATTCTTCCTTCAGGCCTGCAATCGTTAAAGTACCGGGTTGAGATTTTTTCTTTATTTATTCCTTTTGAGGACGAAACGTCAGCTTTGTCCATTATCTCTTTATTTATGTTAAAAAAACATAATTAGTTTATTTTTATGATGAAGCTGCCGCACCGAGGTGCGATAATAGGCAATGCACTTCAATATTTTACTCAAAAAAAATTTTTTATAAATTATGATGATGATGTTCTTTTCAACAACGTAGGCTTCTCATGATCAATGAAAATGAAATTGAAAATAATCCCTTATGGTATAAAGACGCAATTATTTATCAGGTCCATATAAAAGCTTATAAGGACAGCAATAGAGACGGGATAGGGGATTTCCAAGGGTTAATTGAAAAGCTGGATTATATTGATTCGCTGGGAGTTACAGTAATCTGGCTTCAGACGTTTTACCCTTCGCCGCTTAAAGATGACGGTTATGATATTTCGGATTATTTCAGCATAAATAAGGATTACGGTACCCTTGATGATTTTGTAATGTTATTGAATGAGGCGCACAGCAGGGGAATCAGGATCGTCACCGAACTTGTGTTAAATCATACCTCGGATCAGCATGAATGGTTTCAGAGAGCAAGATTTAGCCCCCCCGGTTCACCTGAAAGAGAATATTATGTATGGAGCGATACTCCGGATAAATACAATGAGGCAAGAATTATATTCCAGGATTTTGAAACCTCGAATTGGGCCTGGGATCCCGTAGCCAAAGCCTATTTTTGGCACAGGTTCTATTCACACCAGCCCGATTTGAATTTTGAAAATCCCCAGGTGCATGAAAATATCTTCAAAGCAGTAGATTTTTGGTTTGGGCTCGGCGTCGACGGGATGCGCCTAGATGCGGTTCCGTATCTTTATGAAAAAGAAGGGACTAACTGTGAAAATCTTCCCGAGACTCATGCTTTCTTGAAAAAATTAAACTCACACGTGCAGGAAAAGTTTAAAGATAAAATGCTGCTCGCCGAAGCGAACCAATGGCCTGAGGATGCAGTGGCTTACTTCGGCAAAGGGGATGAGTGCCAGATGGCTTTTCATTTCCCTGTAATGCCCAGGATGTATATGTCCGTTCAGATGGAAACCAGGTTCCCAATAATCGATATACTTGAACAAACCCCGGTTATTCCCGATAACTGCCAGTGGGCAATGTTCTTAAGAAATCATGATGAGCTTACTCTTGAAATGGTAACCGATGAAGAACGAGACTATATGTACAGATTTTTTGCAAGAGACAATAAGGCGAGGATAAATCTCGGGATAAGAAGAAGGCTCGCTCCCCTTGTAAATAATAACCGCAGAAAAATCGAGCTTCTTAATTTTCTGCTGCTCTCCTTTCCGGGGACGCCGATAATTTATTACGGCGATGAAATCGGTATGGGGGATAATTATTATTTAGGGGACCGAAACGGGGTGAGAACTCCAATGCAATGGAGCCCGGATAGAAATGCAGGTTTTTCCTCTGCTAATCCTCAAAAACTCTTTCTGCCCATTATAATTGATCCCGAATATCATTATGAAGCGGTGAATGTCGAAGTCCAGCAGGGGAATCTGTCTTCATTGTTATGGTGGATGAAAAGAGCAGTCTCAGTAAGGAAAAATTATAAAGCCTTCGGCAGAGGAAGCCTGGAATTTCTATCGCCGAGCAACCCTAAAGTGCTTGCTTTTCTTAGAAAATATGAAGATGAAACGATCCTGGTGGTGGCTAATCTTTCACGGTTTTCTCAAGTTGTAGAGCTTGATCTTTCCGGCTTTACCGGGTATACACCGATTGAAGTGATAAGCAGAAATAAATTTCCTCTCATTAAGGAGCAGTATTATATGCTTACTTTAAGCGGTCATGTATATCACTGGTTCTCATTGGAAAAACTTCCGGACAACCCGGTGAGCATGATTGAAAGAAAAATCCCGGAATTGAGCTTCAATAAAACATGGACAGAAATTTTTAATACCGAAGAGAGACTGAACTTTGAAAGAAATGCCCTGACAAATTATCTTTCTTCATGCAGCTGGTTTCATGCCGGCAGTGCAAAGATCAGAAGAATCTACATTGATGATAGAATTCATCTGGAAGATAAAAACCATTCAATTTTAATAGTTAAAGCCGATTATTTTGAGAATCCATCCGAATATTATTCAATTCCGGTTTCGGTGATCCATTCATCTGCCGCCGAGAAGATTATTCAGCAGCATTCCGCTGAAGTTATTGCAAAATTAAGAAGTAATTCGGATGAATTCATTTTAATTAATGCGGCTTTTGATGAGGCGTTCAGCATCGCGTTTTTAAAAGAAATAGTGAGCAGGAAATCTTTGAAAGGCAGCAGCGGGAACCTTGTCTTTAATCCGGATAGGAGACTGATACAATATTTTTCAGAACCTGATGATCATATTCAGCAGGCTGTTACTACATTGAGCTTAAACGAAATAAGATTGCAGTTCGGAGAAGTATTTATTCTGAAGCTCTACCGCAGAATTGAAGAAGGAATAAATCCCGGTGAAGAGATCCTGGAGTTCATTTCCGAGAATACTTCTTTTAGAAATATACCGTTATATAGAGGCTCTATAAGCTACTATAAAAAGAACGCGGAGCCCATTAATTTTGCGCTAATGCAGGAGTTTGTTTTAAATCAAGGGAGTGCGTGGACATATGTCTTAGATTCGATAGATACTTTTTTTGAAAAAATATTGTCCAAAAAGAAAGAAGAAAGAGAAGAGATCCTTAAGAATTTTCGTTTTAAATCATTCCTTGCGGGTATTGAATCTTTAGATAAGCAGTTATATGAGGAAGGAATCTTCGATCGCTTTTTCATCGGGAACATAGGTTTACTCGGGAAACGTACCGGCGAACTGCACGCCGCCTTGAGCAGCAGCCGCGGAATTCATGCATTTACCCCTGAACCTTTTTCCTCGCTTTATCAGCGCTCTATATACCAATCCCTAAGAAGCAATATCCGGAGCGCTTTCAGGAACTTGAGAAAAAAAGTCAGCCAAGCTGATCAAAAGCTCAAAGATAAAGTAATCGCACTGCTGAATATTGAAAGTTCTTTATTGAACTATGCCGGTAAAATTTTAAAGATGAAAATCGAAGGGAAAAAAATCAGGATACATGGTGATTATAATCTGAAGCAGATCCTTTTCACGGGTAAAGATTTTATGATTCAAAACTTTGAAGGAAATCCTAATTATGCGGCATCGGAGAGAAGACTTAGGAGATCGGCACTCCGCGACATAGCAGAATTAATATATTCAATTTACTCCGCTTCTCAATATTCAATCCTGAATCACCGAACTAGATCAAATGATGAAATAATAGCGCTGGAGCCGTTTTCAATTCTTTGGTGGCAGTATACGTCGGGTGCATTTTTAAAGTCATATTGGGATACGGCTATTAATCATGGTTTTCTTCCCAGAAGCATAAACGACACTGAATATTTAATAGAAATATATTTACTAGAAAAAGCATTAAATGAATTGACATCCAATCTAGACAAAAATACTGAGTGGGATGAGGTTCCTCTCCAATTGCTGCAGTATCTTGATCAATCGGCAATTGCAAAGACTAGTTAGCCCGCAATTCTTTTTCATTTGGACTCTTTCCTGATAATTAATTCATGAATTTATGAAAATAGGTGCATGTTATTCAGACAGGGGATGCGATTTTATAGTATGGTCGCCTCTTGCTGAGACCATTTACTTGAAAATAACCGGACCAGTGGAAAAAATTATTCCGATGGAAAAAGATAAATGCGATTATTGGAAGGTAAGATTAGACGGTATTATCCCGGGCACTAAATATTTTTATAGCATTAATAATTCAGCCGACCGCCCTGATCCCGCTTCAAATTTTCAGCCTCAAGATGTACACGGGGCTTCCGAAGTAATCGATCATTCTTCCTTTAAGTGGACCGATAAAAAATGGAAGGGATTCCCGCTTAGTGACTATATAATTTATGAACTTCACACCGGTACATTCACAGTAGATGGAACCTTTGATGCAATTTCAAATAAGTTAAATTATTTAACTGATCTGGGAATTACGGCAATTGAAATAATGCCTGTAGCCCAGTTCCCCGGCGCCCGCAATTGGGGATATGACGGAGTATATCCGTACGCTGTTTCTGCAGCATACGGCGGACCGCAAGGACTTAAAAATCTTGTAAACATATGCCATACTAAAGGAATAGCACTAATTCTTGATGCGGTATATAATCATTTAGGTCCTGAAGGAAACTATTTCGGGCAATACGGTTATTATTTTACGGATAAGTACAAAACTCCCTGGGGAAGTGCGCTGAACTACGATGCTGCCTACAGTGATTCGGTACGGAATTTCTTTATTGAAAATGCCCTCTATTGGTTTGAAAATTTTCATATAGATGCCCTGCGGCTTGATGCGATCGATACAATTTACGATATGAGCGCATACCATTTTCTTAGCGAGCTGTCCGATAAAGTCCGCGGATTATCCCGGAGATTGGATAGAAATTTATACCTTATCGCAGAAAGTGATCTTAACGATCCAAAGATAATTACTCCAAGAAAAAAAGGCGGTTACGGAATTGATGCACAGTGGAACGATGATTTTCATCATTCGGTTCATTCCCTACTAACTAGGGAATGCGGCGGTTATTATGAAGATTTCGGGGATATTTCTGATTTAAAGGAATCCCTGAAAAATAAATTCGTTTATTCCGGGAAATACTCGGTATATAGAAAACGAAAACACGGGGCGGATGCATCCCATTGTCCGGATGATCAGTTTGTTGTTTGTATTCAGAATCATGATCAGGTTGGAAACAGGGCTTTCGGCGAAAGATTGTCAAACCTGGTCTCTTTTGAAGCGGTAAAGCTTGCAGCCGGGGTTATGATTCTCTCTCCTTATATTCCTATGCTTTTCATGGGAGAGGAATATGCCGAAGAAAATCCGTTTCTTTTTTTTGTGAGCCATTCCGATAATCAGCTTGTTTCAGCCGTTAGAGAAGGAAGAAAAAAAGAATTTGAAAGCTTCAGCTGGGCCGGTGATATACCTAATCCTTCGGATGAACAAACATTTCTAAAATCAAAATTGAACTGGGAGCTGCTTAATGATGAAAAGCATAAAATAATCTTTTTATATTATAAATCATTGATAAAGTTCCGCAGAAAGAATTTATTAATCGGAGGTAAATCCAATCGTGAAGTTTTCGAAACTAATATGCCGGACGTATTTGCTTTAAGTAGGTCGGGAAAAAAGAGAAATTATTTTATGCTTTTTAATTTTGATTCCGAAGCTGTTACTGCCCTGGTCCCGGTTCCGGAAGGGAACTGGAAAAAGATTTTTGATTCGGCCGGTGAAGAATGGAAAGGGCCGGGTGCCTCTGCTCCCGGGAAAATTATTGGGAAAAAACAGAACATCACTATTAAAAAATATAGTTTATCTATTTATGAAAGGAAATAAAATTGAATGGAAAGATACGTTTGTATTCACGGCCATTTTTATCAGCCTCCGAGGGAAAACCCGTGGCTTGAAGCAGTCGAGGTTCAGGATTCAGCATACCCATACCGGGACTGGAATGAAAGGGTAACTGCCGAATGCTACAGCCCGAATACCGCAGCAAGGATCCTGGATCATGATAATAGGGTAGCTTCCATCGTTAATAATTACTCTAAGATCAGCTTCAATTTCGGACCTACACTGCTTTCCTGGATGGAGGAAAATGCTCCGGATGTTTATGAATCGATTCTAAAAGCAGATGCGGAGAGCCAAAAAAGATTTTCAGGTCACGGCTCCGCAATTGCTCAGGTATATAATCA
>DATKLQ010000020.1:0-2623 GCA_035542335.1 Ignavibacteriaceae bacterium
ATTTTTTGTCAGCCGGGATGTAGCTTCCATAATGCTTCAGGAAATGGGTCTTGCACCAAAGGATTTCTATGAGACAAAACGAAAGCAATGGGAAAGAAAAACTGCGTTTGGTAAAGGCGGCGGAGGGAAAGGAGGCAGTCAAACCAGAAAAGAAAGTGCTTTGAGGCAAATTGGATATTCCCTATCAAAAGTCATTTCATTACCCGGCAAAGAAAACTCATTCTCTATTGATGATCTTTCACATATACTTGATATGAAAATAGAGAAGGTGCCGGAATTTATATCATGGGCACGAGAAAAAGTCCGCTCTTAAGCAAACTTAATGAGTAAAGATAATATCTATATACTTGACTCTGATGCTTTGATAGATTTTTATAATCACTTCCCAGCCAAATTCAAGAAACTACAAGCCTTATCAAAAAATGGATTATTTAAAATCCCTGAAGGAGTCTTCCGTGAGCTTAAACGTAAATCTGATAAGCTAAGAAGACTTATTGAACGATGGGAAAATGAATTTAATATTGTAATCTCCATTAAATCTAATATCCAGTTAGTAAATGAATTTGGAAGGATTGAAATAACTTTTGGCGATGAAATAAAAGTTGGAGGAAAGATATATCCAGGCTTCTGGAAAAGTCCTGCGGGTCGAAAGGCAGCAGATGGTCAACTGGTTACTATTGGGAAAGTACTTCCCAAACATATTGTAGTATCAGATGACAAAGCTGTTAGCTTGGCTTGTCTTTTAGAAAATGTAGAATGTATCGGATGGGCTGAATTTGCAAGACGAATAGGAATAAACAATCAAAATCAGCAGGGATCACTTTTTGATCAATCCCAAAATTGAATTTTCATTGAATATTAATGTCATTTATAAATATTAAAATTTCCGGTATTCCATTCGCCCGGAGCAAAGTCAAAGGGAATCCGTTAGGTCCACAGGCCTGGACGGAAGCCGTAATTCTTCAAACCAAAGATTTACCGAAAGTAAAAGAAGCCTGCATTCTCAATGTAACATTTCTTCTGCCGGCTGATAAATATCCGAGAGATTATCCTTATGGAAGTGATTTGGATAATCTGCTTAAAAGATTTCAGGATGCGCTTAACGAAACAATCTTTTCAGAGGCAAAAGGAAAGGATTCCTGAATCATTTCACTTCATGCAAGTAAAGTGAAAGTAAATTCAATAGATGAAGCCGGAGCAATATTAGAAGTTATACCAATTAATATTTAAAAGTATTCTGTATAATCTAATGGGAAAATAAAAACAAGAGGGAAAACCTAATGGAAGTTCAAATCATATCTTTAATTATTGCACTTTTAGCAGTAATTGTCGGACCTTTCGCAGTTAATTGGCAGAACAAGAAAAATCATGAATTTCAATTCAGAACATTAGTACAGGAAAGATGGGTAGAGAAACTTGAAAAAGGCGCTTATGCTTTCTTGAACAGCATCTTAGAATGGATTGAAAAATACAGAGGGATTATGGATGGTTCTGCAAATGTAGACAACCCTAATAAAGAAATTGATCGTATGTTCAATGCTGTAAATTCATCTTTTATTAAACTTAATCTGCTGCTTGATTCCAGTAAACCTGCCCAAATTGATATACTGGTCAATATGATTAGAATAAAAGATATTGTGAATAAAAAATTATTTGACGAGGAAAGTATTTTAATGCTGAGAGAATCCTATGACATTATTGTCGATAGGGTAAAAACAGTACTGCAAATTGAGAGAAGCAAAATGACAAAAATTTTCAAATAGCAGAAACTAAACGTTTTAAGCTATCCACCATAGTCCTTCAGTAATTGATTTTATCTTCTCCCTATCAAAAGTTACTTCCCATTCACCTCCATCTCCAGCATCTCCTGCAGAAAAACCAAAAGAAATTTTATAAGGAATCGTTGATGTTTTCTTTATATTCAAGAAAAATCCTCCACTAAAATAAGATTCATCTTTCTCGTTTGAATAAAAAATACTATCAAGTTGTTCGCCGCTATCCATATATTCATTTATTATCTTTAATGCACTTACATTACTCCTATTCCCCGCTGCTTTAAAGAAAGCAAGAAGTTGCACATCAGTAAGAAGCTTTTGTGCTTTCCTTATTTCTTTTTCACGATTATTCATTATAAATTAAAAACAAATTTAGCCTTTTATCCACTATAATTCTCCTCTATAAAGAAATATGACTGACATTGATTAATTCTATCTTTTCAAACCCACCCCTTCTTCCCTCGTCGAGTCCATTCGATAGAATCCGGCCATCGGTCTCATCAGACCGGGTCTGACAGATTAGATTCTATCGGAATCTAACGATTGGACTCGCCGGAGTCCAACGACTTCCAAGGAGAGGACTACGAGCATGATGCCTTACATGCAATCATGCAGTGATGCAAACATGCTTCACGCAGACATGAACAAACACCATCTGTCTAAGAACTCTTGAACATGAGTTTAACATAATAATCGCCGCGGACAATCGATAACATCTGCATGAATTAATTAGATATTTCACAGCAATTCTACCGGATTTACCACTGTTCAGTTTATCAACAGGTTTAATTAATCCTCATTTACAATAAAAAGAGAAATAAACTATCGCTGATCCTTAAATACGTCCG
>DATKLQ010000021.1:0-20627 GCA_035542335.1 Ignavibacteriaceae bacterium
GATTGAAAGGATTCAACAAAACTATATTTCAAAAACGAAATTTCTATCAACAACATATTTTTGGAGGGAATGATGTTTAAATTATTTTTCTTAGCTGCCGCCGCACTTTTTATTTTTAACGGAGATCATCAGCCGAAAAAACAAAATGCGGGAACAAACCTAACAGTTATAAACGTAACCCGGGCTTACGCAGATTTAAAACCCACAAAAGGAAACAATGTGAAGGGAAAAGTTACTTTCACAAAGCAGCGTAACGGAATAAAAGTTACAGCCGATGTAGAAGGACTTAAGCCGGGGAAGCACGGGTTCCATATTCATGAAACCGGGGACTGCAGTGCGCCGGACGGCAGCTCGGCAGGAGGCCATTTTAACCCCGGGCATATGAATCATGGAGCACCTACGGATTCTGTACGTCATGCAGGCGATTTGGGAAACCTTGAGGCCGGAAAGAACGGGAAAGCTCACCTCGAATGGATAGATACAATGATCTCATTCGAAGGGATGAATTCAATAATCGGCAAAGCAGTTATAGTCCATGAAAAGGTTGATGATTATAAAACTCAGCCTACTGGGAATGCAGGAGCACGCCTGGCTTGCGGTGTAATAAAAAGCAAGTAGATTATCCTTCCGTCGGATTGCGATACGCCTTACGTAACCGCTGACCGATACGGGTTTCGTTATCCGTTGCCGATCTTCCACAATAGTGGTAAAGCGTTAGTCGGTTACGATGCCCGTTTCGTCATGACGTCCATCGGATTCCGTCACGCCTTACGTAACCGCTGACCGATACGGGTTTCGTCCCCGCTGCCGATATCCTAAAAACCTGGATTATTTGAGATTTTTAAGAATCTCCACTGTAGCTGTTGCGCCGAACCTTGTGCATCCCAGCTTTTTTATCTCAAGAGCGCGTTCCAATGTTCTTACTCCCCCGGCAGCTTTTATCTGGATCTCCGGTCTGCAGTGTTCCCGCATTAATTTAATATGTTCATCCACTGCCCCGCCGCTTCCGAATCCGGTTGAAGTTTTAACCCAGTCAGGGCCGGCTTCGTTGCATATTTTGCATGCCTTAATTATCTCTTCATTGGTCAAATAACAATTCTCAAAAATTATTTTAACCTTTACGCCCATAGAATGGGCATATTTTACAATCATTGCGATTTCATCTCTTACATATTCATATTTTCCTGATTTTAATTTTCCTATATTAAGTACCATATCAAGTTCGGCCGCGCCATTTTTAATTGCTTCTTTTGCCTCTTCCATTTTAATCCTTGAAGCAGACGAGCCGTGCGGAAATCCGATTACCGTTGTAACAAGGACACTGCTTTCCTTTAATAATTCCTTTGCCAAGATTACGTCCGACGGCCTGACGCATACGGAAGCAACTCCGTATTCATCTGCTACCCTGCATCCTTCAATTATCTCTTTGTCGGTAAGCATTGGTTTTAATAAAGAATGGTCGATCATTCCGGCTATTTCATTATAAAGTGACATTTTCACCTCAAATCCTTTTTATATTCAAAAGTTAAGGAATGCCATGGCCGATTCAAAAAATTACCTTTTCTATCCGGTAAATAAAAGGAATCCTTTGCCGCGAAATATTGCTGTTTAAGATTTTCCAAATTATAGTTATTTTTCAATCGGCAAAAGAGGCATAAATAGAAGTGAATCAGCTCGAAGAACATAAAATAAAAGATCTGTATGAAGGTGTCAGAGGGCTTGCAGTAAAAATACTGAACAGGGTGGAAAGAACCGATGCTTACCTGGAACGGCTTTTAGATAATGAGATGAAGAATTCCGAGCTCTCCGGTCCGGATAAAGCTCTATTATATGAAATTGTTCATGGCGTTGTTAGGTGGATGGGAAGGCTTGACTGGATTTTAAATGGATTCTACAAAGGGCAATTCTCGAAAGCTATCCCCAATCTGAAAAACGGACTGAGAATAGCATTATACCAGATACTTTTTCTAGATAAGATACCTGATTATGCTGCCGTAAACGAGGCGGTGGAATTTGTAAAAAAATTGCAGGGACAAAAACCCGCCGATCTGACTAATGCTATTCTCAGAAATATAATTAAAAGCAAGAATGCAATCAGGTATCCCGATCCGAATGAAGATCTAGTTGGATATTTAGCCGCTTATTACTCCCACCCTTCATGGATGGTAAAAAGGTATATTGCACGGTTTGGAAATGAAAATACCGAAAAACTTTTAGCGGCTAATAATGAAAAACCATATCTGACTTTAAAGGTAAACCTGCTTAAGGTGGGAACGGAAGAATTTAAATCAAAGCTTAACTTGGTAAACTTAAAGTTTATCCCGGGAAAATATCTTCCGGAATTCTTAAAGCTTCAGAATCTTACAAATATTACTGCTTGGGAGTTTTATTCGGCCGGCTATTTCAATGTGCAGGATGAATCGGCCGGTCTAGCCTGCAGGCTGCTGGATGTAAAGCCCGGCCAGCGGATCCTGGATTTATTTGCCGCTCCCGGTGGAAAAACCGCTTATATTGCCGGTCTTATGCAGGGTCAAGGCGAAATTGTCGCTGTCGATAGATTTGAAAGCAGGCTGAATATACTTAGACAAAATATAAAACGGCTCGGGATTGAGTGCGTTAAAACCGTTGAAGCAGATGCGATGGAATTCAAAGAGAACGGATTTGACAGGGTTATTGCAGATGTCCCGTGCTCCGGAACGGGAACTCTTTCGAAAAAACCTGATATAAAATGGAAGCGTGACCTGCTGGATATACAAAAACTATCGCTGATGCAGTATAATTATCTTTGCAAAGCAGCAGAGCTGGTAAAAAAGGACGGGATATTGGTTTACAGCACCTGCTCAATCGAACCCGAAGAGAATTTTGAAATAGTAAAAAAATTTCTAAGCAATAATCAGGGCTTTAAATTATTAAATGCAGCAGAAGTTTTCCCGGCTGAACTGATTGATGAAAATAACTGCATCCAAACACTGCCTCACCTGCACCAGATTGACGGTGCATTTGCGGCTAAACTGGTTAAGTTGTAATTAATTTAATGCTTAACTCAAAAAATATCTATAAGAAAAATAAATATGCTTGATAAATTAGCAGAAGAATTGAGAGAGGCGCGGAAGAAGACAGGTTTTTCGCTCCTTCAAATATCGGCCAGATCTAAAATCGACCTGAAGTTTCTCGAGGCAATGGAGAAAGGTAATTTCTCTTTTCTTCCCGAGATATATGTTAAAGCATTTATAAAAGATTTTTCGAATATAATCGATCTGGATCCTCTCCTTATGCTGAAAAAATATGATGCATATAAGATGGGAAGAAATTATGAGGAAATAAAACCTGCCGAAGCTGCGCAGCCTCCCTCAGCAGAAATTAAACCTGAGCCGCCAGTCCCGGTTAAGAGCCCCGAAATTCAGCCGCAGGTCCAGGAAATTCCGGCCGAAAAAAAATCAGAAGAAGGAAAAAAGAAAAAAAGCTTTAAGAGCCGTAAGAAAGAGGCCGCTTCCCCTTCTCCCTATTTGGCAGGGCCGACCTTTGATGCAGTGGCAAAAAAATCAGCTCCCTCGGCAGAGGAGGATGAGAAAAAGAGAAGAAACATGATTAGTGCTCTATCTGCCGCAGGCGGCGTAATTCTCCTGATTTTAATTTATTTTCTTTTCTTTAATAAACCGACCGAAATTGTTGTTACCGAAAGACCGATTGAAGAAGTTATTAAGCAAAAAGAGCGATTCTCCGACCCGAATACTCATAAAAATGCACCGAATGCTGTTTTGCCTTCCGCAGACAGCTTGTCTTTGTTAATTAAAGCAAAAGATACTTCCTGGGTAAAAATTATTTTAGATGATTCGGATCAAGAGGAATTCATTTTATTCCCTCAATCGCAGAAAGTTATTAAAGCGAAAAATAACTATAAGATTACTTTCGGAAACTACAGCCGGGTGGAGCTTTTTTTAAATGATAAACCCCTGGACAGGGGAACTAATAAAAAATCGGTCGTGCATGTTTTAATCGACAGCACCGGGCTGAAATATTTGAATATACCGCCGGCAATTTAACACAAAAGTATCCGAACATTTATAATTTTTAATCTTTAAAATATGTCAAAACACGCTGTCGGGAATCTTGAAAATACAATCGATAAACTTAGACAGCAGATCAATGAGCATGATTACAATTATTATATATTAACCCAGCCGGTTATAAGCGACGAAGAATATGACCTGCTTGTTAAGGAACTTGAAAAGCTTGAACAGGAGCACCCGGAATTAATTACACCCGATTCTCCTACTCAGCGGGTCGGAAAAGATCTTACCAAAGAATTTAAGCCTGTCGAGCATAAAATTCCGATGCTCAGCCTCTCTAATACTTACAAGGAAGAGGAGCTTTTTGATTTCGACAGGAGAGTTCACGATCTCCTTCCTTCAAGCGAGAAAGTTGAATATGTAGTCGAACCAAAAATAGACGGTGCATCGGTCAGCCTGCATTATGCCGACGGCTATTTGAATACTGCGGCTACAAGGGGCGACGGCTTTATAGGCGAAGATATTACGGCAAATGTAAAAACAATAAGATCAATACCTTTGAGATTAAAAGAATTAGATATGATAAAAAGAAAATCGGGTTACTCTCTAAATGATTTTGAAGTACGTGGAGAAATCTTCATGAAGATTGAAGATTTCGATAAGCTTAATAAAGAAAGAGAGCTTAAAGGTGAAAGGCTTTTTGCAAATCCCAGGAATTCCTCCGCGGGGACTCTGAAGATGCAGGATCCAAAAATTGTTGCAAAAAGACCTTTAAATATTTTTACATATTCCCTCATAAGTCTTGAAGAAGAATTTAATTCGCAGTTTGAAAATTTGAAGCTCCTGAAGGAGCTTGGCTTTAACACAAATCCATTAGCAGTTTTGTGCAAAAATATGGATGAAGTTTTAAAAGCTTGTCATGCTCTTGAGCAAAAGAGAAATTCGCTTGAGTATGAAATTGACGGGGCGGTTATAAAAGTTAATTCTCTAAGCCAGCAGAAGAGGCTCGGCAGCATAGCAAAGTCTCCCCGCTGGGCTGCTGCTTTTAAGTTCAAAGCCAAGCAGGCGTTTACCAGGATACGGCAGATATTCTGGAGCGTAGGCAGAACAGGAACAATTACGCCGATTGCATTGTTCGATCCTGTGCCGCTCGCAGGCTCTACAATAAGCAAATCCACCCTTCACAACATCGATGAGATAAGAAGGAAGGATATACGGGAAGGAGATAAAGTAATTATTGAAAAAGGAGGAGATGTAATTCCAAAAGTTGTTGCGGTAGTTCTTACTGAAAGACCCGTCAACAGCAGGCCTCACAAGCCTCCTGAAAAATGCCCAGTGTGCGGTTCATCGGTTTTTAAGCCCGAAAATGAGGTGGCAATATATTGTGAAAACACGGAATGCCCTGCACAGGTAAAAGGAAGATTAGCACATTTTTCTTACCGGGGTGCAATGGATATTGAAGGACTGGGTGATGCCTGGATTTCACTCTTCGTAGAAAAAGGGCTGCTGAGAACTTATGCCGATATTTACAATTTAAAGGATAAAAGGGATGAATTGATATCGATGGAAAGGCTTGGAGAAAAAAGTGTCGATAATCTTTTAAGATCAATTGAAAAAAGCAAGAGCCAGCCGTTCTTTAAAGTTCTGTTCGCTTTAGGGATAAGATATGTTGGGTCCGGAGCTGCCAAAAAGCTCTCCGATCATTTTAATTCTATTGACGATCTGATAAATGCTTCCGAAGAGGAAATATCGTCAATCCCGGAGATAGGCCCAAGCATAAGCGGCAGCGTAAAGAAATTTTTTTCAAATAAATCAAACTTGAAAATAATCGAGCAACTTAAGTCCCACGGCCTTAATTTTACTTCCGTAAAGAAAAAGATTAAGGAAAATTTTTTCACGGGCAAGACTTTTGTAATCACCGGAACTTTATCGGAATATTCCCGTGAAGAAGCCGGCGAAAGAATAACGGCCCACGGCGGGAAGGTTACTTCCAGCGTCAGCTCTAAAACCGATTACCTGGTTTCCGGCGAAAACCCGGGATCAAAATTGGCTAAAGCCAGGAATCTGGGAGTAAAAATCCTGGATGAAGAAAAATTAAAAAATTATCTTAACGAATCAGGATCAAAATGATTGGATCATTAAAGGAAAAAGCAGCCCAGCTTTTTGTAAAATGGCAGGTAAAGGAACTTGAACCTGTTTATCAATCATTTACTGGGTTCTTTACAAAATCATTTAACTTTTTGGTATTAATGCCCCATGATGAAACCGATTTTCATTACTCGCTTGAAGTCGTAAAATTCCTTGAAGAAAAAGAAAAGGTGCCTCATATATTTACTTATGATTTCAGGATCAGCCTCATCCCGATGAAGCTCAGGCATCATATCATTGATTATAATCTTTCGGATATTAATAAGCTGAAGCTCCCTTCAAGAAGATTAATCGAGAAGCTGAGCACAATGTATTATAACGCCGTATTTGATTTAAACATAAAGGAAAATCTATTCGGCAGTTATGTATGCAGCTTTGTAAATTCCCCGATAAAAGTTGGTTTTCAGAAGCCTGACAGCGATAAATATTACAATCTGCAGATAATAAACAGGGCCGAAAGACCGGAGATTTCATATAAAAATTTCTTAAATTGCCTACGAATGTTTTAATCTTTTTTATTCCGGAAAATTTTTTGGTTTAATAAAGGCACCTGATGAACTTCGAAATAAAAAGAGTTGATGATATTTCAATTTTCAAATTGAATGAAAGAAGGCTGGACACCAATATTTCAGGTCTTTTGAAAGGTGAATTTACTCTTCTGCTGAAAGTGGAGGGAGTGAACAAGCTTGTGCTCGATTTAAGCGAGGTTGAAACCTGCGACAGCTCCGGACTCAGCGCCATCCTAGTAGCAAATAGAATTCTTAACGGCAACGGAGGAAGTATGCGTATCGCCTCCCCTTCCGAAAAGGTCTATTCTTTAATTAAAATAACCCAGCTTAACCGCGTTCTGCCGGTTTGCCAATCCGTGGATGAAGCATTCCAGGAGCTCAAAAATGAATAACAATGTATTTCTCGTAACATAATAATATAAAAATTCCCGTCATTTGAAACTTTCTGCTGCATTGTTAATATAAATAATTGATTCAATAAAATTTCTTGCCTAAATAAAATTTTGAATTTTTAAACAAATTTTTGATTATGGAGATATTATGCTGAGAAATATTTTTGCTTTTTTATTCCTATTAAGCTTTAATAATATTAATCCCCAGGAAATTAAGCCCGCGGATAATCTTCCTTTTGATACCACTATTACCAAAGGAAAGTTGGATAACGGATTGGTTTATTACATCCGTCATAATGATAAGCCTGAGAAGCGTGCTTTTCTGCGCCTTGCAGTAAATGCCGGTTCGGTCCTGGAAGATAGTAGCCAGCAGGGACTGGCTCATTTTACAGAACACATGGCTTTCAACGGTACAAAAAATTTTGCCAAGCATGAAATTATAGATTACCTCGAGTCAATCGGTATGAGATTCGGACCGGATATAAATGCCTACACAAGCTTCGATGAAACGATTTACATGCTTGAAGTCCCGACAGACACACAAGGCGTACTGGAAAAAGGTTTGAATATCCTGAAAGAATGGGCGCATAATGTCAGTTTCGAAAATGACGAAATCGATAAAGAAAGAGGAGTAGTAATTGAAGAGTGGCGTTTGGGCAGGGGAGCAAATGCAAGAATAAGAGATAAGCAGTTTCCTATTTTATTTAAAAATTCCGTATATGCTGAAAGATTACCTATAGGTAAAAAAGAGATACTGGAAAGCTTTCCCTATGAAACAGTGAAAAGATTTTACCGCGATTGGTATAGGCCGGATTTAATGGCAGTAATAGCAGTTGGAGATTTTGATAAAAAAGAGGTTGAAGAATATATAAAGAAGATTTTCTCGCCGATACCTAAAGCAGAATCCCCCCGTGAAAGAAAAATATTTCCGGTTCCCGGGAATGAAAAGATGCTTTTTGCAATTGCCACCGATCCCGAAGCAACTCAGTCAACTATTGGAATTTATTATAAACAGGATGTAGAGCCCGAAGCAACAGCCGGCGACTACCGGCGGGATATAATTGAAAATCTTTATACCGGGATGCTTAATAACAGGATGTCGGAACTGGCTCAGCAGCCCGATCCTCCTTTCCTTTATGGTTATTCCGCAAAAGGAAGATTTATTAGAAGCAAGGAATTTTATCTCCTAAGCGGCGCTGTGAAGGATGAAGGAATTCTTAGAGGATTTAAAGCTCTTTTAACGGAGAGTGAAAGAGTCCGGAAATACGGATTTACCGCATCGGAACTGCAGCGTGAAAAAAATGAGCTGCTTGCAAATATGGAAAAAGCATATAAAGAAAAAGATAAAACGGAATCGGATGATTTGGCAGCCGAATATATAAGAAATTTCCTGACGGATGAACCGGTTCCAGGAATTGAATTCGAGTACAAGCTTTATAAGGAATTCCTGCCCGGGATAACCCTGCAGGAAGTAAATGCTCTCACCGGGAAATGGATCACCGGAAATAATGCCGTTGTAACCGTAAGCGCGCCGGAAAAGAAAGATTTGAAGATTCCTTCAGATAAAGAGCTTGCCGATGCAGCCGAAGAAGTGAAGAATTCGGAAATTAAGCCATACGATGATAAAGTTTCCAATCTTCCCCTGGTGGAAAAAAAGCCTTCTCCTGCTTCAATAATCGCTCAAAATAATTTTAAAGATCTGGGAATTACCGAATGGCAATTATCCAACGGTGTTAAAGTCGTTTTAAAACCCACAGATTTTAAAAACGACGAAATCCTTTTCCAGGCATTCAGCCCGGGCGGCAGCTCGGTTGTGCCGGACAATGAATATATCCCGGCTTCTACTGCTTCAACTCTTGTCAGGCAAAGCGGTGCAGGTAATTTTAATTTCATCGAGCTTCAGAAGGTCCTCGCAGGCAAGGTAGTGGATGTCAGCACATATATAAGTGAGCTTACTGAAGGATTCTCAGGTTCAAGCACGCCGAAGGATCTGGAAACAATGTTCCAGCTTATTTATCTTTATTTTACGCACCCGCGGATCGACAGCTCTTCTTACCTCTCATATCTGGAGAAGCTGAAAAGCTACCTTAAAAATAGGAGTCTGAGCCCTGATGCTGCTTTCCAGGACACTCTCGATGTCACTATGGCTCAATATAATCCGAGGATGAAGCCCTGGACAATGGAAACGCTGGACAAAATGGATATGAATGAATCTTTGGAGATCTTTAAAGATCGTTTTGCCGACGCTTCAGGTTTTACTTTCTTTTTTGTAGGAAATTTTGAACCGGACAGCATTAAACCATTAATTTTAACATATCTTGGCGGACTCCCTTCACTCAAGAGGAACGAAAGCTGGAAAGATCTTAATATCGATCCCCCTGAAGGAGTGATACAAAAATCGGTTTATAAAGGACTTGAGCCGAAAAGCCGGGTTAGTATTAATTTTACCGGCCCGTTCGAATGGAGCACAGAAAACAGGTATAAGCTCATCGCAATGACTGATGTCCTGAGAATTAAACTGCGAGAAGTTTTAAGAGAAGATAAAGGAGGCACTTACGGCGTTGGTGTCTCACCGATGGGCCAGCAATACCCCGACCAGGAATATAAGATTTCCATATCTTTCGGATGCGCGCCGGATCGGGTGAATGAGCTTATCGAAGCCGCTTTCCAGCAGATAGATAGTCTCAAATCCCAGCCGGTCGGAAGCATATATCTCACTAAAGTTAAAGAAACACAGAAGCGGGAATGGGAAACAAATTTAAAAGAAAACAGTTTTTGGCTGAGGACTTTATCTTATTATTATCTAAACGGAATTAATATAGATGAAATAAGTAAATACCCTGAAAGGGTTGATGAGCTCACTGCAAAAGATATAACGGATACAGCACAAAAATATTTTAATGAAAAGAATTATGTACAGGTAGAGCTTTTCCCGGAACAGAAGCCTAATTGAATTAAGGTTCGTGTAATTCGTAATAATTAGTGGGAGCATGAATTTGAATTAACTGAAAAAGAATTAAAAAGATCGCTCCATTATCCATCAAATATCATCCGCTAAAAATGGCCGGTACCCGCTATCAGGTTGTTTAGCATAATTCGGTAACGAAGTCCGCATCGTAAATCGTCAGACGGATAAGCTTTATGCTAAACCCCTTCCAATCAGGGCTGGCGTAAGGCTAAACGAAACGAACCTTTCGCGGTAACATTTAATTCTATTATCCATCAAACATCTTCCATCAAACATCATCCATCTTCCATCAAACATAATCCGGTATCCGGTATCCGGAATCAACTTTCCGGGATGTGGTACTATAGTTTCATTAAGCTTAATTCTAAAAATTTAAGGATTATACTTCGGATTCAACTCCTACGGAGTTGTGGTTTTCTTTTCTTCAGTTTGGTTACATATATTCAATCCCTAACGGGATTGATTCCAAGTTCAAATCCTCTTTTGTAAAATTATTGCCTAAAAAGCCCTTCCATAATTTACTGTAACTCCGTTAGGAGTTAAATAGTTGTAACCTCTGCCAAATTACTTTAGGACTGGAACTCCATAGGAGTTCAACAATGAATAGAAATTGCTAAGACAACCGTTACAATCTGACTTCAGCTTTTCTTGTCTATGATCCTTTATCATCCATCAAACATCTTCCTATCCAGTATCAGGCATCCAGTATCTACCTGACTTTTCCCTCCCTCCTTTCTTTCCCCAGATATAAGTAAATTATTATAAACAAAATCCGGAGTTTATCTGAATAATATTGAGAATTTCGATTTCAGCCGGCTGAGTAAAGTAAAGGTTGTTGTGTTCGATCTGGATGGAACTCTGCTTTCGAACAGGGGTCAGATCGGAACAGAGACGAGTGAATTAATTAAGAAATTAAAAAGCTTAAAAGTCAGGTTTTCATTTGCCTCAGGGCGTCTTCATACGGCAATGATCAAGTACGCCGGCGAGCTGGAAATAGATACTCCCTTAATATCACTTGACGGATGCCTGATCAAAAGCTGGCCGGGGGATAAAGTTTTGTTTGAATCTTTTGTTAAAGAAAAGTATGTAAGGAAAGCCATAAACTTTGCAGAGGATTTTCTTGTAAACGTTGCGCTTTGCCATGATTCAGCTATCTATTACACTGAACAGAATGCTATAATTCCCCAAATTATTGAGAAATTCGGGGCTAATTTTGAACCGGTGGAAAGCTATGAAAAATTGTGCGATAGAACCCTGGAGGTAGTCCTTGCAGGAGATAACCGCGGAGCAATTAAGTATATTTACGAAAGAATGCATCTCCCGTATTCATTCGGCCTGAATACTTCTTTGATTAAATCCAGCACATATGAGGGAATTTATTATCTGGAGATCCGCCGGAAAGGTTCTTCCAAAGCAAAGGGCTTCCAGAGATTGTTAAAATATTTGAAAATAAGAGAAACCGATGCGGCTGTTGTAGGCGACTGGTATAACGATATCAGCTTATTCCAGACAAAAGCAGTTAAAGTAGCTTTGAGCAATGCAGTGCCGGAAATAAAAAGACTGGCCGATATCGTAACTAAAAGAAATAATGACGAGGACGGCACCGGGGAATTCCTCCGGGTGCTTTTAAAATCGAAAAACAGCAATGGCTGAAAAAATAATTCTGAAAACTAGCAAAAGAATAAAATTCCTAATCGGACTTACAACAGTTCTTCTGATAGTAATAATGTTTCCCAGGGGGGAATCGATAGAGTTTGAAGTTACCGAAGGAAGCATCTGGATTCACGATGATTTGATCGCCCCTTTCACCTTTCCGATTATAAAAGATTTTGCTGTTTACAGCAAAGAATTAAATGAAGCCAGGAACAGTGTGTATCCCGTATTCGAAAGGTACGGCAGCACCTTAGGCTATGTACTTGATTCTTTAAAAAAATATAACGCATTTCTTCTTAAAACGATCGACAGCAGCCTCATAAATCCTTCTTCAAGAACTGCAAATTCTACATTCCTGAGCGCAACCTCACTTAACACATTTAAAAACCTGAGAAAGCAGGAAAGGAACCTTCTTGCCAGCAGAAGCACAAGCCTGAAACAGATCTTTTCCTTCATTAATGAAATAATTATTGAAGTTTACAGGAAAGGAATTATCTCTCAAACACCCGGCGATATGAAAATAGACAGCATCGCGGTAAGGACAGGCAACATCGATAATATCGAAAGAATAACCGATTATTTGACTCTCAATGATGCAAGGGAAAGAATAATAAGGGAGATAAAGAAAGTTGAATACAGCAAACCCGTAGAAGATGCCATAATTGAGTATGCAGTCCATTTCGTAAAACCTGATCTTGTTTACGGCAGAAAATTAACCGATGAAGAGATTGAGCAGGCCGAAAATAATGTCTCTAAATACTCCGGAATTGTGAGGGAGAATGAAAGAATTATAGCCAAGCACGACAGGGTTACAAAAGAAACCAAGCTGAAGATCGAATCTTATAAAATTGCAAAAGGAGAGAAGACAGGTGATAAAGGTTTTATACTTCAGCTTCTGGGGAAGTTTATTCATGTTTCTTTCCTAATCTCCCTACTTACAATTTATCTTTACCTTTTCAGGAAAAGAGTTTTTCATGATAACCTGAAGATCCTGCTCCTGGCAGTAGTTTTTTTGTTTATCTCTCTTCTTACATTTTTAATTAACCAGATTAATGTACCGGCCCCGCTCTATCTTCTGATATTCATACCTGCTGCTTCAATGCTAATTACTATAATATTCGATTCACGGCTAGGTTTTTATTACACTGTTATTCTTACTTTGATAACCGGTGCGTTAAGAGGGAACGATTATGTTTTTACGGCCATGAATTTATTTGCCGGAGCTCTTGCCGTTTATACCGTTAGGGATATTAAAAACCGGTCTCAGATTTTCCGATCCTTTCTATACATCTTAATCGGTTATACTGCTGCGGTTATAGCATTCGGACTGGAGCAGTTTGCGGATGCAGAGTCGATTCTTATTGAATTATCCTTTATAGGCTCGAACGCACTGGTTAGTCCGGTTTTAACTTACGGGCTTTTGATTTTCTTTGAACGCTTTTTCAGAATTACAACAGACTTGACCCTTCTCGAGCTTTCGAATTTCGACAGGCCTTTATTAAAAGAGCTTGCAAGAAAGGCGCCGGGTACATTTAATCACTCGATGACTATGGGAACCTTGGCGGAAAGCGCGGCAGAAAGGGTTGCAGCAAATCCTCTCCTGGCGAGAGTCGGCGCTTACTATCATGATATAGGTAAAACTTTAACTCCACAGAATTTTGTAGAGAACCAGCTTAACAACCAGAATATTCATGAAAATCTTTCTCCCGAGGAGAGCGTAGCTTTAATCTCAAGGCATGTCAAGGAAGGGATAAAGCTCGCCGAAGAGCATAACCTTCCCCAGGAAATTATTGATTTTATCCCGATGCATCACGGAACATTGGTAATGCCTTACTTTTATGAAAAAGCAAAGAAGCTTTACGGCGAAGAGAAAGTAAATATTGAGGATTATAAATACCATGGCCCTAAGCCCAATTCTAAAGAAGCGGCGATAGTAATGCTTGCCGACGGCTGCGAGTCTGCCGTAAGGGCAATTGAAGATCCCGATCAGACAAAAGTTGAAAACGTAATTGAAAACATTATACAGAACAGGATAGCCGACGGGCAGCTTGATGACTCACCCTTAACCTTCAAAGACATAAGCAGGATTAAAGAGGCATTTACAAATATTCTTCTGGGCCAGCATCACCGGCGCATCCGGTACCCGATGCAGGAAGAAATGGAAAAAGGTGTCGAACCGGCAGCGGCCAAGAATTCTCCGGACGTGGAAAAAATAGAATAAAATGAATCTCTTCCTGAAAGAATATTTAAATGTTTTGAAGCTGGAAAAAAACCTTTCGGAAAATACCATAAGCTCTTACTGCAGCGACTTATCCTCCTTATTTAAATACCTGGAAACTTTCGGGATTGATGATCCGTCCCAAATCAGCTATAATCAAATAGCATCTTTTTTCAGATCCCTTAAGAATCTCGGCCTTTCCAGCTCTTCATCGGCAAGATATTATTCCTCAGTTAAAGGATTTTTCAAATATCTTTATATCAACAAGTACATAAAAGAAAATCCGGTTGAAAAACTTGCGGCTCCTAAACTATCGAAGAATCTCCCGGAGGTATTATCTATTCAGGAAGTTGATCAAATTTTATCAAAACCGGAGACAGGAAATAAGCTTGGGCTGCGGGATAAAGCATTATTGGAGTTAATGTATGCCTGCGGTACAAGAGTGTCCGAAACCATAAATCTTCAACTATCGGATCTTTTTTTCAGGGAGGAAATAATCCGTGTATTCGGGAAAGGGTCCAAGGAAAGGCTTGTTCCGATCGGAAGAAGCGCTGTCGGCTGGGTAAATAAATATTTAAAGAGCGGCCGTCCGCTGCTTGAGAAGAAAACGAAGAGCGGGAATTATCTTTTTTTAAACAACAGGGGTACTAAGCTGTCCCGGATGGGCGCTTGGAAAATTATCGACCGATATGCCGGGGAAGCTAAAATAATGAAGGCGGTTCATCCTCATACATTCAGGCATTCATTCGCCACGCATCTGCTTGAAGGAGGTGCAGATCTCCGTGCTGTGCAGGAAATGCTCGGCCATGCCGATATTTCAACTACCCAAATTTATACCCATGTCGACCGTGAATATATTAAACAGGTTCATAAAGATTTTCACCCGAGAGGATGAGAAGGAAAGTATGGAGTAGGGAGTAAGGAGACTAGAGAAGGTTCACACAAAGATTGCAAAGAAACAAAAAAGTTCGCAGAGAAATACATGCATCCTTGCAATCATACATCCATGCATCCATGCTTTTTATCTAATAAATAAATAAAAAAATTTAAGTAATGAATTTCGGCGATATACAAATCAGTGATAAACTGCTCTCCTTCTTAACATTCCTGCCTATTTTTTTTATTTCAATTTCGGTTCATGAGTTTGCACATGCGCTTCTGGCTTATAAATTGGGAGACGATACAGCCAAAAACTTAGGCAGACTCACATTGAACCCGGTCAAGCATGCCGATATTGTGGGGACATTAATTATGCCTCTGGCATCATTTGCTTCCGGGTTTGCATTAATCGGGTGGGCAAAGCCTGTCCCTGTAAACAGGGCTAATTTTAAAAATCATCTCCGGGATGATGCCGTTGTCTCATTTGCGGGGCCGTTTTCAAATTTTATCCTTGCTCTTATTTTTTTTCTCTTTTTCTACGCTTCCGTCAATTGGGGATTAAGCTCGGACAAACTTCTGTTAAACTTTTTTTGGTACGGAGTCTTCCTAAACATTTTTTTGTTTGCATTTAACCTCCTTCCCTTTCCTCCCCTCGACGGCTCGCATATCTTATTTGATATATTCCCGAATAAATTCACCGCATTTATACTGAATATCGGTTTTTATGGTTCGATAGTCCTGCTTCTTTTTATCTACAGTCCTCTTTGGAAATATTTTATGCGGCTGGTAAGTTCGATTCTTGAATTCTTTCTGAGGATAGCGGGAATATCTTGAAATAACTGCTTTTTCGGGAACTTATAAAGACCTGAAATTTTTATGCATATAATTATTATTTTTAAGAATATTAAATCGTAAAGTAATAAAAAAATATGCTTTCATTCAAAAATATACGCATGGACAGGGATGAAGAGCATGCGCTTAGAGATGCTTTGGAAGATGTAGATGAGGAAGTATATGTTTTAGGTTCACGCTTGAATCCTGGAGCGAAGGGGGGCGATATTGATCTTTTAATTTTTTCAAAACAGGACAGCCTAAATTTATCCAGAAAAATTGCCCGGCGTTTCTTTTTGCAATGTGAAGAAAAAATTGACGTGCTTGTCTTTGATAAAGATAATCTCTCGGAAGAGCAGAGATCATTTTTAAATACCCTTAAACTTGTCAGGATCAAATGAAAACCGACTACAGGAAATTGCTGGAAAAATCAAAAGAAAAAGTAATTTCTGCAGTGGATTTGGTAGAGGCATCTCTCTTGAAACTTGAGAGATATGACGAAAGAAAAAATTATACCCCCAAACAACTTGAGCCGTACGATGCGCTTTCCGATCGTTTTATTAGAGCGGTCGAATCCTGCATTAAATTCTTTAAAACTTATGAATATTACCTCAATGCGGCTGCATCAGGTACTTTCAGAGATTTGCTGCTAAACATGCAAAAACAAAATTTGATTTCCTCATTGGAAATCTGGATTGATATGAGGGATATCAGGAACCGGATTGTACATGAATACCTTCCTCATGAAGTCAAGAATATTTATGATCTTATTATGGGTGAGTTTAAAGATGAGATTCTTACGTCAGCCGGAAAAATCAAAATGATTAATCCTGAATAGAAAAAAATAAACTTGCGGAACGCCTTTTATCTTAACTAAATTTTCGCCTTTAAGTAAGCCTGCCTTTTCTCTTCCGGGAATTTTTCAATTGCATATCGCAGCATAGTACGCGGCATTTCCTTGTAATGTTTTTTAAGAAAATTTTCTTCCGATTTAAGATCTCTCTTCCCTATTTCTCTCAGCATCCATCCGGCGGCTTTATGTATAAGATCATGCTTATCCTCCAAAAGCATTTCAATTATTTTAAAGCTTAGATCGAATTCTTTTGCCCTAATAAAAGTATAAGTTGCCAATACGGCAATCCTTCTCTCCCAAATATTTTTAGAAGCAGCAAATTCAAAGAGAAGATCTTTCTCCTTCTCTTTCTCTTTATCTTTCTCTTTACTGAATAAATACTCCCCAACTATATTCGGGGCGGAAAGATCAATTAAATCCCAATTATTAATTCCTTTTCTATTCTTCAGATAAAATTTAAAAATCTTTTCCTTTTCGGATTCAATTCCCTTCTTATACTTCATGACCAATATTAAAACTGCTGCAAGCCTTTCTTCATGTACCGGCGATGCAAGCATTTCTTTAAGGTGATCAAATGAGATTAGGAAATAATCTTTTATAATTTTTCTCAAAACAGGCACCTTTATTCCTATAAATTGATCCCCTTCCCCGTACTCTCCCGGGCCTGTTTTAAAAAACCACTGGGCGGCTTTTGAATATTCCTCGTTTGAATTATTCCTTAAAACCTTCCTTAATTCTGCAAGCATAATAGGGCACACACTTTATTTATTTTTTTTGAATTGCTGGAGGTAATTTAATATTTTTTTTACTTTTCAATACCATTTAATCTTTTATCATCCCGAAAAATAAATTCTCACAGGAACTTATGAGCACAAGCATGACCAAAACATACCAGCTTCGGAAAGACGAGGGCGAGATCAAATTAACTATTATAATCGGGGAAGCCCAGCTGGGCGTTACATCGGTTAGCCTTGAGAATGATTTAATAGTAAATAACGAGACCGGTAAAATTGAAAAAGTCATAGGCAGGGGAAATGCATTAATCGGGAAATCACTTTTCTGCGGATCAACGGTAACAGATGTAAGAACCGAAACAAATAAGACCAGCATTACATACAGACTAGAAGGCGGAGTAAGCACTTATGAGAACACTTTGCAGGAGACCGTAAATACCGAAGGAGCCGTGATCCGTTACAATGCAACATTTTTCTTTTTCTAGATGAAACTTCGGTTCAGATCAATATAGAAATCCCGGTATTCCAATCATATACCAGTTAGTGATTATGAATCCGCTGAAGTTAAACATAATCTTATTTTTTGCATTACTCTTTCTCATC
The DNA here is from genome assembly GCA_035542335.1 of Ignavibacteriaceae bacterium. Classification (GTDB taxonomy): domain Bacteria; phylum Bacteroidota; class Ignavibacteria; order Ignavibacteriales; family Ignavibacteriaceae; genus DATKLQ01. The sequence continues at coordinate 17,799 of DATKLQ010000021.1, forward strand.
AGCTGCAGAATCTATTCGCAGGGAGAAGAGAAGAATGAGATATCCTTCAATATGCTTCTTCCTCCCGCTTCGCCGGGATTTATTTTAATGGGGAAAGAGCCGGCATCGGTTGAACGTCCCGGCTCGGTATCGGATTTTGCCGTCAGCATTTTAAACCAGACAAAAAATTTTACAATTTTTCCTTTAAACTACTCAATTGAAGCCGCCCCGTATTGGTTAATCGGCGCTCCTAATCTTACATTTGAAGAATACAGTAAGGAAGGCTCGGTTGGAGATAATTTCCTTCAGACGCTTTCAGTTTCTTTAGCATCATCTACGGAGGAATCGAACAACAGTGAGAACTTATCGGTTACCTCCGCAGCCGCCGGCATTAGATTCTCTCTTTTTAGAGGAGCAGTTGATCCTAAGTTTAATGATTATTCCGCGAGATTAGATTCAATTCTTGCCAGAATAAAATTCATTAATACAATCTTTCAGGACGAGATCGTTAAAAGAAAGCGGAATGATCCTGTTCTTGATTCATTAAAAGGAATGCTGCTTCAGCCGGATATTTCAGCAGATAAAGTAACAATTATTGAAGAGAAGCTGCGTCTCCGTAATGAAGAGATCGAGAAAGAAGCCGATGCAGAATTAAAAGAATCCTTTAAGTCTGAAGCAGAAGCTGTACGCAGCGTGGCAGGCTCTCTTCAGCTTAGAAGAATCGGGTGGAAGCTCGATATTGCCGGCGCGGTTCTGTTTGATTTCATTCAGCAGAAATTTAATAAAGGGGAATTCAGCAGGTACGGGCTTTGGCTCAGCGGCGGTTATGAATGGACAAGCTTCAGCGGCCTGGGAGTAGTCAGGCTTTTAAGAGATCCGAAAAATTCCGGACTTAACTCATTTGACATAGGCGGAAGGATCATTTACGATAATCTCCGGAAGTTTGCATTTTCGGCAGAAGGAATCCTCAGGAAGTTCTCCGGCCCCGGAGCGGATGATTCACAATGGAGAGCTGCGGTAATCTTGGATTATTACTTCGGCGACAATAAAAAGATCTCTTTTACATTCGGAAAAAATTTTGAGGCAGGAACTAGATTCAGCACTAGCGGCGATTTAATCTCTGCTATTAATCTTCTATTCGGGTTTGGAACGGAACGACCCATACTTTAAATGGGAATTGCTAATAAGATCATTTCTTTATCAAACCGTAATAAACTTCCCTCCCCTTAAAATTAATGAGTTTAATCCATTTATCAATCAATACTCTTGCCTTCGGTGTTTTCCAATCCTTTTCGATATCATTATGACATTTAGTGCCTAATCCGACTCTATCGTGATGGCAGAACCGGCATTCAAGCGGCTGATTTCCGGTTCCATGCAATACGCATAATCTGTTTTCTAAAAAAGTGCACCAATTATTTGAAAATTCCTGCAGCGCAAAATTGGATTCGCATCCTTTAAAGGCCGGGGAGAGCAGACCGAAATCAAATTCCGGAGAAATTTCCAGCATCATTTTCTCCGAGTATCCCGCATTAATTGCTTTGGAAGCTTCATCGACTGTCCACCATCCCGGCCGCCTGCAGTAATTGAGGCATGTTCCGCATGAGCAGGGCTCGGACGGAGGATATTTGTCGGTTAGAGTTTTTTTGCGTTTCATTCACTTATAAAAATATTTCACGCTTTATGAATCAATATCATTAGATCAACAGAGCTTCAGCCGGAAAGGTTTAGTAGTTTGGAGATCCTCTTAAAAAAAATCTTGATAAAATTATGTATAAATCTTTTAAAAAATATTACTCCTTCTAAAGTAATAATCAAAAAAATAAACTATTAAGAAAATGAAATTCATTTAAATGTAAATTCGTTCAAACATATTAATACAATAGAGATTTCCAATTGCAAACCCGGAATTTAAGCCGGCTTACTCCTCTTTAAAGACGTATAAATCAATCTTTTCACAATGAAAAAATTACAAACACCAAAAATCTTCCCGATTTTATCTCTTAAAAAATAGTTTTTTAGAGAATTTTTAATATTGATACTGTTATTGAGCAACCCGAATAAGTTTTGAATCCCCTTTAGAACTTTTCCAGACTGATGTTGATATTCCCAAAATCATTAAATCCATCATTACAAATTGGAATTGGTATGCGCGGCTCAAAGGTATTCATTACACTTTAAATGATTTCTTTAATCCTTTTGTGATGATAAAAGAATTTAACTCAAGTCCCCTCCCGGCATTTGGAGTATTTATAGGTGCATCAGCTGCATTTCTCATTGATATAGCTATAGATAATCTTAAAAACGATCTGGAAGACTAATAATTTATAAGCCGCGGCAGATTAGGAACGGGTCCATGTGATCATCTAATGATCGGAATCAACGAGCTTTTAAAATTGCGATTTGGAACACAGCAAATTAATATTTTCAATAAAGACTAAATTGTTTATTAGACAAGCCCGATTTTTATCAATAAATTTCGGCGTCCGGTAAATAGACTGGTTTTTTTACTAAAATTTTTTTAGAGGTTGAAGTGAGTACTAAGCTGTTCGTAGGTTCGCTCCCCTGGTCAATCAATGATCAGATGCTGCAAAATACTTTTGAAGCCCATGGAACGGTTGTTTCGGCAAAAGTTATAATGGACAGAAGTACGGGGAGATCCAGAGGTTTTGGTTTTGTTGAAATGGAAAATCCTGAAGACGCGCAGAAAGCAATCCAGGCTTTAAACGAATCGACTCTGCAGGGCAGAAGCATAATAGTTAATGAAGCTAAGCCGCGGACTTAAAAAATTCGTTAAACTTTTTAGGCTGCTCTTGCGCAGCCTTTCTTAATTTAAAACATCCTGCTCCT
>DATKLQ010000022.1:0-3615 GCA_035542335.1 Ignavibacteriaceae bacterium
GGAAATGATGATGTTTTTATTTTCGACTATACTATTATTCAGATCCTCGTATAGATTGGCGTCAACCGAAACATCATCAAACAATAAAAAATTATTATTGTCAGCAAGCTTTTCGGCTAAAGTAGTCTTACCAGACCAACAATAATAATTGCTTTAGCTTGCATTGTTATACTGAAGATTAGCGGGATTTGCCATTTGAATTGTAGGTTTTCATCCAAAACTCATATAGGTCTCTAAACAGAACATACTTTTCGGCATACTCGGTGTAATTTCCGTAATACTCATTTACGGTATTACCTTTCTCGTGAATTAGCTGTTTTTGAACTTCTTTAAATTTCGAGAATCTAATGTTTTTATCAAAATCACGAATGATTTCTTCAAACTGAATAAAGTCCGGCTCTTCCTCTGCCTTTACATTAATGTTAGCCTCATCTCCCCAACAATTCCCGCCAGCCCGACCGCCAACAATCCATTTAATACTAATCTTTCCAGAAGTCAAATCTTCAAAAGAAATAAACTCGCGATCATAAAGACCGGCCAGAAAATTAATATATTTCTCATCAACCTGAACATTTGAAAAGCGCATACCGGAAATAAAAGCATGCAGCATAGAGCCTTTATTTCTTAATTCCATTGTATTAAGCTCACATTGAAGTTGGCTAATATCACTTTTTAGTTTTTGAATGGCATTATCTTTTCGATTACATTCTTCAACCAATGCTGATCGGGCAAGTTCAGAAGCATCAACATTCGCATCATCTTGCCAATTAATCAAATTGGTTTCTACTGCCGTAAGACTTTTCTCTTGCAAAAAATGGTTTCTCCACCTGAGATATTCTGCCATAACCTTATTGACGAAAAGAACATTATTTTCGGAAATTTTAAATGCCAAACTTGGATTTTTGGTAATCTTTGGCAAGACATTATCGACCCAATGCAAAAGTCCTTTTTCTACACCAATCGGATTATCCTTTTGAAGAATAAACTCGCGCCACTCATAAAAAGGTTTGAAGTTCATTTTATTATTCCTTTACAATCTTAAGTTTATAGGTCTTATTGCCAATTATAAAATTCAACACATCTTTGTCGAATGTAGATTTTGCCGTCTTTAATTTCTTATGCTTATCGGAATCATAGTATAAATTGGCAGAAATTCCGGTGTTAATAAGATAGGAAACGGTTGAAATAATCTTCTTGCTCATTTCAACCAAAGACTCCTTCATAAAGCATCCAATAAAGTCCACAGTCCGGACATTTAACGGCGCATATCTTTTTCTTTTTCTTGCATTCAGAGCATGATGTATAATGCATTTTTTTATGCGAACAAAAAGCACCATCAGGAGGAAGTTCAACTTTTTGGTTTCTAGAATTCATTTCACCGGCAGCCCATCATCCTTAATCTTAAAGGCATTCATATCGATAAATCCATACTCTTCGATATTAGTTTGATCTTCTTCTGTATTTTCGTTTTGGTTTTCGCTAGTTCTATAGGGATTCATTTTAACCTTTCAGGCCCGCTCGCAAGGTAATGTTTTTCCCTGCCTGCAAACCACTATTATAAGAATTTCCACTGATTGATGCCTGGCTATTGTGGGCCTTAACTCGGCGAATGTCATGCTCTTGAAATGCCCATCGCTCGGCTTCTTTCTGACGATTATTAAGAGCCACCAAAGCCGTTGAAGTGGTTGTTTTTGCAACTTCGGCTTTTTCCTCTTGCATTTTCACAACAATTCCATGCACCGCCCCAAGACAATACGAATTGCGCTCCACCGATACGCCTCGATTATGAGACACCACATTCTTATCGCACAATCGGGTAATCTCATTGATCAGGGCATGGAAGGAATAAAAGAGCAACTCGATATCGGTGCGCTTTCCCACCATCTTAATTCTGGTGATTTGCCTTCCGGTTTCGCTGCGATTTGTATCATTAAAGAGATAGACGCCGTACAACTCTGCCAGATAGCGAGCCAAACTCATTTTCCATTGAACAACCTTGCCGGTTTCGTACAGATAATCGTCGCCCTCAATGATTTCTTGATTGCTTTCGTCTTGCAATTCGGCTTCGGTTAGGCGGAATTGTTGAATCAAACGCTCGGCTGCTGCGCTCGCATTTGCCGCCTCGTGAACATTAGAAGAAGTAGCGAGCGACCGAAGTTTTTTAACTCGATCAATAATTGCCTTGGTATCCATTAGTTTGCCTTTTCAAAGGTTGTCGTTTACCACTCACTGGTCAGATACCAATTATGATTCTCGTCTTCTGTAAGTTGGTTTTCATCCATATTTATTTCAGTATGGTATTCAGGATCATTAATATCCGAATAATTTACACCAACATCTTTCAAATGAGCGGCTTTTTCCAAAGCTTCTAAAGACGACTTGGCCTCGATATCAATCCAGCCAGAAACGGTAAGAATAACATTTACCTTATATTTCTTTTTAGAATTCATTTTTGCCAACCGTAAACTTTCTTACCATAGTCGGTGAGCCGGATGTATTCGTCATCTTCGATCCTATGTTTAACGATGGTCCTGAAAGACGAAATATGCTTGCAGTTATACCGATGAACAAAGGCAGGACAAGTACAAGCCAGCCTATTTTTATTGTTTCGTGTGATGCGATAAGGAATTTCTTGCAAAGGATTGGTGAAACTCCATGCCAAAGCCAAAACATTATCGCCGAACCAAGTCATTTTACTTTTCCTTGTGCTGGACTTACCTACAATATAACCACTCGACGGCAATTGTCAAGCTTATACAATTACGCCGACGATAATTTTATATTAATTGAAATCCAGTAAAAGGTATTGAATTATCTTACCTTTAAAACGAGCTTCAATTTGTTTTTAGAAGCAATGAAAATATCTCCGCCGCTATCCATTAATGCAACATCATCGTTTGACATTTGAATGGGAGAACGAGAATTATCAACAACTCTTCCATATCTTCCAATATTATCCTCTCCGCGAACAACCTGATATAAAGATCCTAATTCAATCATTTTTCATTCCCTTTATGTAATAGACCAACATTTGATTGTTTTTAATAAAGTCTAAATATTCTCTACCAATCCAATAATCTTTACTGTCCATCGAGAGTATATTCAATTCCATAATCTGATTTAATGATTCTATTCATTTTAAAAAACCATACTTTAGATAATAGGATAGCATTTGGTTGCTAGTAATGAAATCTAAACACTCTCCGTTAACCCAATATTGTTTACTTCCATCAGCCCGCTCTATTGCCGGCCCATTTTCTCTATGAATTTTTCCATGAAGACACCAGGCTTTATCTCCATATTGTTCTGCTGCCGGGCCATCCTCTCTATGAAGATGTCCATTAATATACCAAAGTTTATCTCCATTATGGTACTCTATAGCTGGACCGTCTTCTCTATGAATAACTCCGTTAAGAGTATATATAGTTCTATCTGAATATTCTTTTTTAATTATTTTGCTCATTTAAGAAAACCATATTTTAAGTAGTAAATTAACATCTGATCGTTAGTGATGAAATCTAAACACTCTCCATCGACCCAATACTCTTTAATTCCACTGACATATTCTATTGCCGGTCCGTCTTCTCTATGATATTGTCCATTAAAATACCAATG
>DATKLQ010000023.1:0-7069 GCA_035542335.1 Ignavibacteriaceae bacterium
AGCATCTGCCTTTTAAGCAGAGGGTCGGTGGTTCGATACCACCCGCGCTCACTATACAACCCCTGTTTTAACTTCTATTCCTCATTACTAAAATTTCTTTTCTAAATTTAGTTATAATATACAATTAATAAAATTATCTAAATAATGGTTTTATTCTTTTACCATGAATCTGCTACCGGAGATTACGGCAAAATTGTTGTTTTTACCATAAATTTAATCTGGTTTTAAATTTTTCTTAAAATATGATGAGATTTTTACTTTAATGGGAGAAATTGTTTTTTGGACATTGTTAAGGATTGCACTGCTCATTCCTGTTCTTTGGATCCTGAGAGGATATATCGATTTCGGATTTTGGTGGATTATCTCCGCTGCGGGGATTTATGCTATTATAATCCATCCAACTATTGTTCACTATAGACTCTTTGAAGAGCAGAACAAAGAAGTAATTGAATCTTCCCTATGCTCAACATGCAGAAACTTTGATAAAACTGCCGTTCTTTGCCTCAAGCATGACCGGCACCCCACTATAGATTTTATACCATGCGAGGGCCTGCATTGGGAACCCATAGCAAAAGATAAATTGGATGAAGAAAATTTTTTTGAAAACGAAGATTAGTTCTTCAGCTCATGTAGGAAGAAAAAAACAATCGCAAATTTTTTCTACAGATTCTCCACTGCATCAATTCCTTCCGGCATCGGCAAGTAGAATCTTACTTTTTGAATCTCGCCGTTTCTTTTAATCAGCTTTTCTACTTTCTTTTTTATTAAAACACTATGTTCAATATTGATGTCATTTTCGATTATTGAACCGAAAATGTAGCTTGTACCTTTAATCAAGACATTTTTTCCCATTTTAAGCGGATACTCATCGCTTCCGGTCATATTAACACTTGATTCAATCCTGCAGTTATCGCCGATGACAATATTCCCTTTAATAATATCGCCCCAAAGAATTTCTACATTATTTCCTATAAACATCTCCTGGTGGTCAAAACAGGAAAGATGAACATTTTGCCAGATTACTACATTCTGACCGAATCGAACATTTGAAGTAACAAAGGCATTTTTTTTGAATTCCAGGTTATAATTTAGTTTAACTCCTTTCCCGATGTAGACTCCTTTTCCCACTGTAATATCGAGCGGAACATTTTTCTTATCCATTTCAATTATTTCGTCTACTACGGATTCATGTATGAAAAAATCATCGGGATCTTTTATATCGATAATGTCTTTAAGCTTGTCATAAACCTTGCTTCGCGCGACGTCCTCCATCTCTTTAAGCACGGATTTGTTGTTAAAGCCCATTACGACATACTGTTCAACCGGGCTTATTGCCATTACTGTGTACTTGTTTTTATTGAACAAGCTTATCAGATCGGTAATATAAATTTCATTCTGGACATTTTCATTCGACAACTGATTAACAAGCTTTACCAGCTTACTATATTTGAATGCATAAACACCTGAATTGAATTCCGGATTATCAATTAGATCTTTCCTTGAAAAAGAATATATCCTCCCGTTAAACTGTACCCTGTAAGGTTTATCCTCCGACAGAGAAAGAATATCTTTATGTTCCATAATCTCAATTACTTTTCCGTTATCCAACCCGGAAGATTTTCCTTTTTCATCTTTATCCTTAACCCGGATTATTCTCCCATAGGAATTGTCTTTGGGATTTCCCTCGAACCGCCCGGTCAGCACCATCATATCGGAACCGCTTTTCATAAATTCTTCACGGAAAAATTTCATCGTTTGTTTATCCATTAGCCCCATATCTCCGGGGAGGACATAGACAATCCCGTCGGAAATCTTGTTTTCTATTCTGGTCAAAGCCACCTGTACCGCATGCCCGGTTCCGTTTTGAAATTCCTGATAGGCGAAAATATTCGATTCCCGTTTACCAATCAGTTCAATTACATCTTTAGCTTTTATTCCGACGACAATAATTATATTTAATTCTTTTATTCCTTCTTTACATGCATTATAAACCCTTTCAACGGTGGGAACTTCCCATATTTTATGCAGCATTTTTGATCTCTGAGACTTTATTCTTTTTCCATGTCCTGCAGCCAGAATAATTGCTGTTTCATTTATATTGGCGTTGAACGGGGAAGAAAACTTCTCAGCCAATTCATATACATGATTTATTTCCTTCACTTCCACTTGTAAACTCCCATTTTTAATTTAGAAAAATTTAATTCTTTAACAATTCCTTCTTTATAAAAAACGGCCGACTGGAGTGCCAATAAGAAGGCAAACACTAAGGATAAAATAGGTGAATTGATAAATATGGAAAATAACGCAGAGAAACTAACTGCAGCAATGGATACGACTATTCCCATAATTAATTCGAAGGAATGGGGAATAACCGGTTTCTTCAATAAATATTTAATTCCGGTATAAAGAGGGAAAAAAATTAAAAGACACAGGGAGGAGAATCCAAAAAATCCGCTTTCAAAATAAAGTTGGATAAAATCATTATGCCAGCTGTTGATTCTCGGATCGCTTAGTTCACTTATATAAGGAAAAATCAGGTGAAAGCTTCTTGGCCCGTAACCAAATAAAGGATTTTTAAATTTTAAAAAAACCTCTTCAGCTCCTTTTAAAATTATATCCCTGTCGGATAGAATTGAGGGATTGCTTACCCTGTATCCGAATAATCCGAAGCTGTTATTATAAAACGAAACTGAGCATAAAAAAATTGATAGTAGGGTTACGGTTATGAATTCCTTTAAATTAATTTTTTTAAGAATTATACCTGCCAAAAAAACTAAAATAGCTATAGCAATATTTACCCTGCCGAGAGAGGTAATGATCCCTGATAAGATGAATGAAATTCCTATTGATCTTATCAGCCAATTTAAATCGATGTTTTGAAGAGTGATACCGAAGATTAAAATAGGCAGGGCGGCTAAAAGATAAGTAGAGAAAGCCATATATCCGGAACTGAATGAGCTTGCCCTGTAATCAAAATCTAAATTGAATTTAATAATACCGATAACCGCAACAACAACCGAGGCAGCAGAAAATCCATATACTATTTTATCGGTGAAATTATCCGGGAAAAATTTTAAATAAAAACCGATCGAAAAGAAAGCTAGATAAAAAAGAGCTTCTTTATATAAGGATTGAATGCTTTCTTCCGGATAATCTGAAAAAATTATCGATATTAATCTTACTGCTCCATAAATAAGGATTAGCAAAGTGAAAATATCAAAGGCTTTCTGCTTTTCTCCCGACTTTTCGAAGAGCCAAAGGACTGCAAGAAGAACTCCAAATAATTGAACTAGAAACAAGGATATTAAAAAACTGCACGTAAGGCAGATTAAAATAAAAAAAGGGAGTCTTGAATTGAATCTGCTTCTAATCATTATTTATTTTTGGATCAGTCTCTAAACTGCATTTCATAAAATTTTTTGTAGAGTCCGTTTGAAATTTCTATAAGCTCATCATGCTTGCCGGCTTGTATAATATTTCCTTTATCGAGGACAAGTATTCTTGTAGCATTTCTTATAGTACTCAGCCTGTGGGCAATTACAATAGTTGTCCTATTTTCCATCATTCTTTCAATTGCTTCCTGAACAAGAATTTCAGATTCATTATCCAGCGCACTTGTAGCCTCATCAAATATCATAATAGACGGATTTTTTAAAATAGCTCTGGCGATTGATAATCTTTGCCGCTGCCCTCCCGAAAGTTTGATGCCTCTTTCACCGATAACAGTATCGTATCCGTCCGGCATTTCTTCTATAAAGCTGTGGGCATTAGCTGCTTTCGCGGATTCAACGATTTTATCGAGCGGGTATTCATTTAACCCGTATGCTATGTTGTTGCGGACAGATTCATTAAATAGAAATGTCTCCTGAGTTACAATCCCCATAAGAGATCTAAGACTTCCGAGTGAAATATTTTTAATATCAATACCATCCAGCAGTATTCTTCCACGATCAGGATCGTAAAACCTTGGAATGAGATCAACTAAAGTAGATTTGCCGCCGCCGCTTGGACCGACTAGAGCCAGTACTTCTCCCTTTTTCACTGCAAACCTGATATTTTTAAGCACCGGTTCTTCGGAATCCTCATATGAGAAAGATACATTTTCAAAAACTATAGAATCATCAAATGACTTAACTGCAATTGGATTTAGGGAGTTTTTAATGTTTGGTTTAGTATCAAGAATTTCAAAAACTCTTTCGGCAGCGCCGCTGGCTTCCTGTATCCGGCTGTTCACTGTGCTTAGCTCCTTTATCGGCGGCATCATTTGAAAAATGGCAAACAGGAATCCTAAAAATTCACTTGCTTTAAGAGTATGGTTATGCAATACAAGAACTCCGCCGTAATAAATTATTATAACTCCTACAAGCACGCTGAGAAATTCAGTGACAGGCGATGCCGCATTTCTAACTCGTACTATTTTGAGGATCATTCTAAGGTAACTAAATGTCTCCTTTTTAAATTTTTTATTTTCATAGGATTCCATTCCGAATGCTTTTACAATTTTTACCCCTGATATCGTTTCCTGGAGTATACTTGTTATATCAGCCATTTTGGCCTGCACGGCAATGCTGTATTTCCTTAGCTTAATTCCTATCCAGGTAATAATCACCATTGAGAAGGGAAGAATAATGAAAGCAACTAAAGTCAATTGCCAGCTGATGCTAAGGGCTATAATAAAAAATACTATTATTGTAAGCGGTTCGCGAATTAGATTCAGAAAAGTGGCAGAGATGCTGGATTGAATAACACTGACGTCGTTAATAAAGCGGGAAATTAAGTTTCCTACCCTTTCTTTCTTAAAGTAACTCATCGGAAGCTGATGCAGATGCTCATAAGTTTCATCCCTCAGGTTTTTCATTGAGCCGTATTCTACATAAGTAAGATAATAGGCCTGGAGGTACCCGAAAATATTTTTACCCAGAAATGTCAGGAGAATTAATAAGCATATTTTTATTAAGGCATCGATGTTGTCGCCGCTGAAAACAAATTTGTTGAAGGAGTCTGATAAGTCCTTTCCCAGATTATAAATCCAGTCAGGTAAAATACCTGAACTTTTTTCTGTTTGGGAAGCTGCGGCCGAGTGAACATTTTCCTGGAACAAAGTGTCAAGGAGAGGTATAGTTAGATACACTGATGCACCGTTTAATACGGCAAACAAGATTGTGCATACTACGGATATAAGGAGGTGCTTCCAATAAGGTTTTACATATTTTAAGATTCTGAAGTAAGTATTCATCAAGAAAACAATTTATATTTGCCTGCCCGGTCCTAAACTCTGTTCAGTTGAGGATGTATTTTTCTGCAGTTCCCACGTTTTAGAGTATACCAGCAGAGTTGTTAAGGAATTAAATATAGAGATTAAAAAACCGTACATGCCGTCTTTATAACCTTTCAGCGAAAAAAAGAATCTGAAAAAAGCAGAAAATGAATGCGAAACGATAGTCAATGCCGTTATTTTTCTTTTTCCTTTAAAGATTTCCAAAGCCCGAAGTGTGGAGTAATAATTAATTTTTGAGAGCGTGCCGGATATAGTTCTGAAAGTATAATGGATGAGAGGATTTTTTAAATAGTCCACTTTACCGTCTACAACAAATCCTTCATGAACAAGTTTATCCGTTAGCATAGTCTTAGATTTTTTAAATAATCTCAGCTGGTTATCTTTATTCCACCCGCAGGTTGAAATCTTTTTATTTATAAAATAATTTTCACGGGGAAGGTAAAAACCGTTCGACGAATTTAATTCCAAATTAAAGATTTCATTCATTAAAGGTTCAGAAACTCTTTCATCGGCATCAAGGCTTAGTACCCATTCATTACTGGCAAGGCTGAGAGCGTATTTTTTTTGGGCGGAAAACCCTTCCCAAGCTTTAAAAAAAATTTTTGAAGTATATTTTTTCGCTAATTCTATAGTCCGGTCTTTGCTTCCCGAATCCACCAAAATAATTTCATCTGCCCACTGAACACTCTTAAGGCAGTCTGTAATTGAATCTTCCTCATCATTAGTTATAATAATAACAGAGATTTTTTCCATTGGAAAACTTTGAAATTCAAGCAGAAAAATAGCTTTAATTTAAATATTATGAAAGGCATTGAACTTCCATATATGCCCCCGAGGTATTCATCTTCAACACCTGAAAGTTAGCTCATCTAATATGAATTCTAGTGAAGAATAGGAAAATAAATCTGGGGAAAACAAAGCAGGAATTAGGCTGCTCAAATTCCTGCCTTATAAATATAAAGTTTTATAAAATATTCTTTTTTTACAATTTGATGAGTTCGACTCTTCTGTTATTAGCTTTACCTTCGGGCGAATTATTATCCGATACAGGCTGGGACTCTCCCTTGCCGTCTGTTTCCATTCTTGATAAATCAATACCGAATTCACTATTCAAAGTGTTTTTTACTGAAGCAGCCCGGCGCTTTGAGAGATCCAGATTTGATGCATCGTCCCCGTCGCTGTCGGTATGTCCAACAATTTTCACTTTTACGGAGGAATTTTCTTTTAAAACATTAGCTATTTCTTTTAAAGTACCATAAGACTCTGGTCTAATTTTATCTGAGTTGACATCAAACAGAATTCCGTGGGTAACGAGTTTCCCTTCGGTTAGAAGTTTGCTCCTCATGTCCGGTTTACCTATTGCAACGCGCAGGTTTGTTATATACATATACGGTCTTTGATCATCAGTCTGGCCGGTATTGAATCTTATATGATCAATCACTAATCCTGTGGCAAGCAACCGGGGAAGATCATAAATTTTTTCCTCATTCAGCCAGAAGCGGACTCTCTGCTTTTGGAATGAGAAGGAAACACGGACTTTTTTGTTGATATTATCATTAAGCAAGCTGATATCTTTATTATTGTTGATATCTCCGTAACTTTGATCCTTCCACCCGGTGACAGAGCTGCTGTATGCACCCATGCTGATGGAGACACCCCCATCTCCCGGTACATAGGCGTCGATGGCTTCACCTTCTTTTTTCCCGGAAATAAAATCAATATGATAATCGGGTAAATTTGTTTGAGCGGTCGGTGCATAGACAAGATCAAATTCCAATGTGAAATTTTCCC